>CAZZEV010000066.1:0-13133 GCA_964653305.1 uncultured Cellvibrionaceae bacterium
CTTTACGATGCACCTCAAAGGCAGTTATGGCCGTTAAACTCAGTGCGCCTAATAGCACCAAATAGGGTGCCAGTAGCTTAAGTGAAATATTCTTAAAATATAAAAACCTATGCATAATGCTCACTGTACTTTTTCAGCCATGCTGTCATGAAGCTTATATTCATCTGCAATTAACGGGTTACAAACCAACTCGCATTAGCAATGTCGTTTGCGGCAAGTGGTTTACTAATAAAATAGCCTTGAAACTCGTCGCAACCGAGACCTTTCAAAAAGCTCAATTGCTGTTGATCTTCTACGCCCTCCGCCACCACACCGAAACCCATGGCCTTGCTGAGCGAAATAATAGCGCTAATCAGGCGCTCATCTTTTTGTACGGACCAATCGTTTAAAAAGCTGCGATCGATTTTTAATTTATCAACAGGAAATCGATTGAGATAACTTAGCGAGGAATATCCGGTCCCAAAATCGTCAATGGCCAATTTGACGCCCAACTCGCGTAGGTTTCGTAACAATGTTCCACCCATATCCCAATTTTTCATGAGTGTTGATTCCGTAAGCTCCAGCATTAGTTGCGCAGGATTAATGCTGTGCTTGAGCAACAAGGATTGAACCAAATCTACAAAGTGCTCATTCTGAACATCTGTGGCAGTAATGTTCACATGCATAACGGTGTTGTGACCTTGCTCTCGCCAAATGACCTGTTGGCGCATGGCATGATCGAGCATCCACTCCGTTAATTGCGGCATGAGCCCTTGCTTCTCCACGGCATATATAAATTGATCCGGTGCAACTATGCCACGCTGAGGATGCTGCCAACGTACTAATGCCTCAAAGCCTGTTAAATGCATATCGTTTACGTTGAAAATAGGTTGGTAATACGCAAGAAGTTGATTCCTGGCCATAATGTGGCGAACATCATTTTCTAATTTAAATTGATGCAGCAGGGTTTCTTGTACACAGACATCAAAATAACAGACGCGATCGCTCGCTTGCGTTTTTGCATGAAAGAGTGCGGTATCGGTATGTGCAATTAAATCTACCGCATTACGGCTATCTTGTGGAGCCAAGGCCACACCTGCGCTGATACTTAGCTGCAAATTATCGCTGTAGGAGACCTTAATTTTTGCAATGGCATTGGCAATATTTTTAATGATCGTTTTTTGGTTAACAACACTAACAGGCGAGACCAACAGTACGTAAAACTCATCGCCACTTTCACGACTTAGAACATCTTCAAAATGCAGGCAATGCGAAATCTCCCAGGCAATTTGTTGCAGCATACGGTCTGCTTGATAATGACCATAGACATCGTTCACATGGTGGAAATCATCGATATCAATTTTCACCAAACACAATTGGACTTTCTCGTGTTCTGGCGCCAGCTTCTCATCGACAATGCTACGCAAATAACGCAAATTGGGTAGGGCGGTTAATGGATCATACACATCGCCCTTGTGCGCCATACCGCTATGACTCATAGATGGATTGCGCATCAAACGGCTGCGCTTTACCCGCGGCTCAACCGTCATAAGTAAGCGCCAGGGCTCAATAGGCTTACTGATAAAGTCATCGCCTGCCAAACGCACAGCGGCCATTTGTACATCTGCTCGCGTATCAGATGACATGAACATCAATGGTGTGTGGGAAAATCGCTCGTGCTGGCGAATGACCTTTCCTAGTTCCAGGCCATTACAATCATCTAAATGAATATCCAGCAATATCATTTCTGGGTCTTCATTGAGCAAAAAATTTAGACCCTCACGCGCAGTCATTGCACGAAATACTTTGTAACCCGCAAGCTCTAGCGTTTCGCCATAGAGCTGTAATAAATTCTCATCATCATCGACCAATAAAATACGATAAGGATCATTATTCTTTAGCCCGACTAACTCACGCAGTGAGCGAACTAATGAAATTTTATCCAGCGGCTTAGAGAAAAAGTGTGATCCACCTGCGCGAGCACATGCCAGTCGCGCATCAAAATCTTGATTTGATGAAATAAAAATTGCCGGCAAAGGAGGCATACGTTTTTCGGTGATAGATTTAAAATACTCTACACCCGCCAAATTGCCTTCAGGGAAAATCAAATCGCACACTACCGATAAGGGATTAGTGGTTGCTATAACCTCAGCTAATTTATTAATGTCTTGAACAACGCGAACATCAAAACCCTCTTCCATTAAAGTAGCCGCTAAATCTATGCCCACTGCAGGATCATCATCCACAACAATAACGGTTGGGCAGGGTGTTACAGGTGCATCTAAATCCTCTACGTTTGTCTGGGAGGCATTTTCATCAAGCGCTACCGCGGAGCTCGCCATACAGCTATTAATATGCTGGATTAAGTTTACAAGTGCCTCATGTACAGCTGTTTGTGACTGTGCGAGTTCATCATTATGCAAACCCCGCAGCAATAACTCTAGAGTCTTAGCCTTTACCGATAGCTCGGTAAATCCGTAGGCCGCTCCAGACCCCGCTAAGCGATGCGCCAGATTTTCAATATTTTTGAGCTGTTCGCTCACGAAGGGTTGCAAAAAGTCACGCTCAAAAAGCGTTAGTTCTAAAAAATAGGTACGCAAACGTCGTACGTAATCATTTTTTAAGAGTTGCCATTGTTTTGTATCCATTGATACAAGCGCCCCTGCCAAAAAATGCTTATAAGTTACTTAGCAACCCGCGCCCAAATCTCGCGCAGCTGATCCGCTAAGGTCATGGGGTCAAAGGGTTTCGCGATTACACCTACCGCACCTAATTCCAAATAACCTTGCACTTCTTGCGGTTGCACCTTTGCCGTCATAAACACTACCGGCGTATTCGCAAGCGTTGGTAATTTACGCAGTGCCTGTAGCGTTTCTGGGCCATCCATACCAGGCATCATCACATCCAGTAAAATTAAATCTGGATTGAAAGCAACCGCCTTGCCCAAAGCTTCGGCGCCAGATGAACAAGGCTCAAGGTTAAAACCACTGATAGCATCCAACACCATGACCGCGATGGCTTGAATATCAGGATCATCCTCTACGTATAAAATTTTATCTAATGGGGCAGTCATATCTATGTCCTTAAGCGCTTATTAATAAAGATAAGAGTAGCAACTCCTATCTGTTATGCAAAAACAGAGCTCAATATTAACGATGAGGTTAATATTGGCTTAAATAGCGACGCATTTAAACTCGGCAAAGAAACAAGTACCCTGCCCTAGCTCACTTTCAAAACCAATGTGGCCACCCATGCGCTCCACCAATTCTTTACTGATAGCCAAGCCCAAACCAGTACCACCTTTTTGGCGGCTATCCGACGAATCAGCTTGCGAAAACTTTTGAAACATACGCGCTTTAAATTCATTTGAAATACCAGGGCCGTGATCGCGAACTGAAATACGCACCCAATCCCCTTGCCTAGTCAAATCAATCTCCACGGTTGCAAATTGTGGCGAATACTTGGCGGCATTACTTAAAAAATTGTTAAGCACTTGCTGCAAACGAAACTCATCCACATGAATACAGGCGTCGCCAGATTCATCCCTCAATACAAACTTGACGGAATATTTATCCGCATAAGATGAATTTTCAGTAAGTGCTTGTTGCACCAAGGGTAATGCGGCTTTCGTGCTGCAATTAAACGACATCTTACCCGCGAGCAATTTTTCCATATCCAACAGATCATTAATAAGGAAGCTCAACCGCTGACTATTTTTATAGGCAATATCTAACATATCTTTTGCCTTAGTGGGTAACTCACCTAAGACATTACTAGCAATTAAACCTAGAGCACCACAGATGGACGTTAAAGGTGTGCGAAGCTCATGACTTACCGTTGAAATAAATTCACTTTTCATCCGCTCCATGCGTTTTTGCTCGCGAATATCCTTAACCAAAGTCCACCAGGACTGCGCACCACTTTCTCCAATATCAATAATGGAGCCACTCACTTCAACCGGAATTAATTCACCATTTTTATGCCGATAATGTTTTTCAATAGGGCCAAAACGGCCCGTGTTTTTTAATTCAAGAATGGTTTGGTGACTTTTCTCCCAGTCAACCTCCGGCGTCAAACTTAAAAAACTCGTGCCTCTTATTTCTTCAGCACTATAGCCCATCATGCGATTGAACTCCGGATTGCTATCAATCAACTCTGCATTTTCATTGACCTGTAAAATACCTATGGGTGCCATTTCAAATAATTGTGATAGCTTGGTGGTGGTAATCTCTCTTTCACCGTGCTCAGCGCGTAAGCGCAATAGCTGAACAACCTGCCGTGCAAGGGCTTTAAGTGAGCCAATTTGTTCCGTCGTTAAAACGCGAGGCTCGTAATCAATAACGCAGAGCGTACCCAACGCCATGCCATCACTGTTTACTAAAGGAGCGCCCGCGTAAAATCGAATATAAGGCGGGCCAGTTACCAGGCCATTATCAACAAAACGACTATCTTTCGTAGCATCTTCTACCACTAAAACATCATCAGGTATCAAGATCGCGTGCGCACAAAATGCGACATCGCGCGGTGTTTCTGTTGCATTTAAACCCAAACAACTTTTAAACCATTGCCGATCTGTATCTACTAGCGATACTACCGCAATAGGCACATTGCATAAATGCATGGCTACTTGCGCCACATCGTCAAAACTTTGCTCACGAGGCGAATCTAAAATCGCTAAATCATGCAGCGCTTTTAAACGTAAGACCTCATTAACGGGCAGCTCAGCTTTCATAATTATCCTGCGACCTTAGCGGGTGATAACGGATTTAATTGCATTGACAATCGACGCGCCCGTTTGTGGTTTTTGCAACCATTCCACATTCGCAAACATGTTAGAATTACGATTTGCCAAACGCTCAGAATCCAGATTGGCAGAGATAACCACTATGGGTATGTTTTTAGTGGCCGCATCGCTTCGCAACTGTTTAATAAGTTCGATTCCATTCATATCTGGCAATTCAATATCCAATGTGAGCGCGCGATAAGAGTAAAGCGCCAAACGCTCAAGCGCTGCCTGCCCAGAATAGGCAATATCCACACGATAATTTTTAGCACGTAAAATGGTGGCAAAGAGTTCTGCCACCTCTGGATCATCTTCAACAACTAATAGCCGCTCGCCAGTCACCATACGGCTGGCGTGATTCACTGAATTCAACCGAGCACCTTCTTCACAAGGCAAATCAAAATAAAATTTTGAACCATTGCCCGGCTCAGAGATAAAACCAACTTTTCCGCCCATACGCTCAATAATTTCTTTGCAAATGGCTAAACCCAAACCCGTACCGCCTTTTTGGCGCGAGTCCGACGAGTCGGCTTGCGAGAATTTTTGAAAAATGCGCGCACGGAATTCTTCAGGAATTCCAGGACCGCGATCCGTTACCGAGACTCGCACCGTATTATGGATATCCTCTACGCTTAAGATTATCACTGAATCTGGTGGTGAAAATTTTGCCGCGTTCGATAAGAAATTCGCCAACACTTGTTGCAGGCGCTGCGCATCAACATTCACGCGCAAATCTTCGCGCACGTGATTTTCCAAGACGAATTGCACATTATATTGCGCAGCGTAAGCAGCGTTAGCTTCTATGGACTGCATGATGATGGGTACTATGGTTTGAGCTTTAAGCTCAAAGTGCATTTTACCCGCTGCCAATTTTTCCATATCAAGCAAGTCATTCACTAGATGAATTAACCGCAAGCTGTTTTTGTGCGCAATATTTAACATTTTGGTTGCAGTATCTGGTATTGCTCCGGCGGCGCCATTGACAATAATTCCCAGTGCGCCACTAATGGCCGTTAGCGGCGTGCGTAACTCATGACTGACCGTAGAAATAAATTCATTTTTCATTCGGTCAATACGTTTTATTTCACTGATATCGCGCGCAAGCCCTAGATAGCCGGTAATCTCTCCATCAGGTCCGCGCAGCGCGCTCACAGATAATATAATGGGAATATGGCTGCCGTTTTTATGCACGTAAGTCCACTCATTTTCATCCTCATCGCCTTCACGCGCTCTTGCGATAAATACGTCAAAACCCGGTTTTATTTCAGCGGAAAACTCTTGCGATAAAACAGCTGCGCGTGCGACAACTTCCTCGCTCAAATGAAATGGTGCAGGAGTGAGAATATCAACCACTTCAGATGCATAATAACCCAACATGGCTTCCGCGCCCTGATTAAAGGTTTTGATAAGCCCATGTTCATCGGTTGAAATGATAGCGATGCTCGCAGCATCAAAAATAGCTTCGCGCAGAGCATTAATATCTTGTAGTTTTAAGGCCGCTAATTTCTCTTCCGTAATTTCTTGAATGTACCCATTCCACAGCGTGCTGCCATTGGCTAGACGCTCTGGCCGCGCTTCGCCACGCACCCAAATTTCACCGCGCTCGGGGTGCACAACACGATAGCTTGCGGTCCAATTGTTAAGCGTTGCTGCCGAGGTAGAAATAGATTGACTGATCCAACCTACTTCATCTGGATGCAGCACAGCAAATACAGGGCTCGCATCCGTCTTAATTTTTTCTGCTGTAACACCATAAATATCTTTAACGCCTGAGCTTGCAAAGGGAAAGCAACTAGTACCATCGGAATTCAATTGAAATTGATAGAGAAAGCCTGGCAATTGATTACACAGTTTTTCAAAGCGATCAAATAATAACTGCTGTTCAGATTGATACTGCCAGCGCTCCAAGGTCACACCCACCCAGCGCGCCAGCAAGCGCATAAAATCTTTATCTAAATCATCATACTCTTGGTGGCGGCTATGCTCTGAATCAAAACTCAACACACCATAGATGTCGCCTTGCAACCAAATAGGGACGCCGATGTAAGTATCAATTTTATTTACTTTACAGGCATAGTGATTAGCGTATTCACTCTGTGATATTCCATCGCAACAAAACACATCTTTATTGAGTAGCGTTGTTTCACAAAAATAATTTGAGAGAGGCGCAATGAGATCGCTGTTACAATTTCGCCCTACATGGATTTTGATCTGATATTGATTACCCTGCACACGGCTGACCTTACCGCAGGGCAAGCCTAAATAACGCGAACCAATTGCCAGCGCGCTGCGCAATTGTTCTTCCGCATCGAAAATCGGAATGGACGCAATTTCATTGAGTGCACGCAGTGCCGCTTGTTGGCGAATAACAATAATTTCATTTTTTTTGCGGTCAGTAATATCGGTGTAAACACCCATCATAAGCGCGGCCTTGCCATCGGGAAGCCACTCTACAACTTTGCCGCGGCTGAAAATCCATTTATAACTACCATCGCCCACTCGTACGCGATACTCACTTTCAAACAGAGGAGTCTCGCCTTTTACATGACGAATCATTTCATTGTAACTGGAGCGCCGATCGCTGGGGTGCAAACGATCTAACCATGCCTCTACATCATCTTTTGCATCATCGCTGACGCCACATAGCTCGCGCCACTCTTTGGAAAATACAGAGCGATTGTTGGCAATATCCCACTCCCAAAAACCAGAGGCACTGCTTGCCAATGCCAGCGTTAAACGCTGACGCGCCTGCTCGCTAAGATCGCGCTCATTGCACAATTGCTGGCTATGTTCACGCAGCAGCTGTACCACATGACGGCGATTGAAATAGAGCAGTACCCAAAGCATCGCAAGCGAGAGTAACCACGCATAAAGACATTTAAGCGCTATGGATTGGCGCTCATTCTCTCTGACCGCTAATACTTCCGTAATATCAAACCAGCTCAGCACGATCGTTTTAGGGGCCACTAAAGGCACTTGCGGCAAGGAAAAACCTGCCATACGCACCACCCCTAATAAATAACTCTTGTCGTGTACATGAATGACCCAAGGTGCAGCCTTGTCTGGGGGCAATTGATTGAATAAGCCTGCAGCCTGCCAGTCTTTTACAATGGGATTGGTATAGCTCTCCAGATACCAAGGACTATTGCGGTAACTGGAGTTTTTCATTACAGCCTGTTGCACGCTCCCCCAGAATATTTCATTTGCCACTGCGGCACTAATTAACACGGCCTGCCCCTGATCGTCGCGCTGCGGGGTTTGGGGCAATAAACTGATACCCACCTCCAATACTGCAACAGGTAGATTCTGTGGCACCTCTTTAAGCGTGAAAGGAACCAACGCGCGGTAATTGGGGCCATAACGCCCAACCTCCATCCCAATTGCTGGCTTACCGCTGCTGAGCACCGACGTCAGCAGCGGCCTAAAGGATGTCACATCGTCGCCAAAACGCTCTGGATGGTGGCTGCGAAAAAAGGCACTCGCACCAAAATGCACGCTAAGCTCACGCGCGCCGAGTTGCTGCATATTGCCCCAGTAGGGCGCCAATATTTTTTGTAACTGTGCACGCAATACCGCACTCTGTTCCGCACCACCATTGCCACCTTCACGTGCATGAACCAGTAAAGCCTCACGCACTAAGAGGGCAACATCCGTATCATCTACGATTAGCTTGGCAAACGCCTCCGCTTGCCGGAACAAGTCTTGTTGCGACACATCAAGTGCAGCCTGTGCCGCACCCTGCTGTAAACCCAAGCGCGCTTGCCACGCTTTTTCTTCGTACGCCCATTCATGTTGCAAGAGCATCACGAAAAATACCGTGATAAGCAGAGAGGCAGCCCAAGGAAGCCACGTATAGAGCCGCTTATTTTCTAAACCCATCGATAATCTCACGCAGATAAAATAAATCCCCCGAACGGAGGACTCCACCATTTATCCAGTGTAGTGCAGATTTTTTGAAGGACAGGAAATTGCGCCAAGCACCTTGGCGAACTCGTTAAAAAGTAAGGGATTTAGGCGGGAATAAATGAGTATGCTTGCTACCCGAGTAAGATAGAAACAAAATTGGGGGTTATTCGCCAGCTTCGGCGGCTTTTTCAGCACGCTTGCGACGGGCGTCTTTGGGGTCAGAAATAAGCGGGCGGTAAATCTCAACACGATCGCCTTCATGCAATACACGAGTTGCCGCTGTATCTAAACCTTTTGTCCCTAAAGACTGGCCAAAAATGCCCATTTTGGCGTTGGCAATATCGATTTCAGGGAAATGCTTCACAATGCCCGAGCGCTCAACCGCCTGCAGCGCAGTCGTACCCGGCTCCACCAAGAGTGAGAGGATTTTTTGTTTGTGTGGCAAGGCATAGGCCACTTCCACGGTAATTAAATCGAAATCGGCCATGTGACTCTCTTTCTAAATGAGGTTCTCTTTAAATAGGAATTTCTTATCGATAAATCTGTTTGGCGCGCTCGCAAAGCGCATCAACTTGTTTGCTGGCAACCGCTTCAAACAGCTTGCCAACCGCCATACCTAGCAATTTGCTTTGCAGCTCAAACTCCAAATCAAAACTCACCTTGCACGCAGTTTCATTCAAAGCCGTAAAACGCCAGCAGCCCTTCAAATATTTAAAAGGGCCATCCACCAAGGTCATACTCATGCTCTCTGGCGCTTGTAATTGATTGCGCGTCACAAAGCTTTGGCTGACGCCGGCTTTACTCAACTCCAAACGCGCTTCCAGCCAATCGCTATCACGCTTGAGTACCTTTGCGCCCACACAGCCATCCATGTATTGTGGGTAGGCTTCAATATCATTGACCAAATCGAACATCTGTTGCGCGGAATAATTCACCAGCGCCGAACGATTAACCGAGTGCGCCACAGACTTACTCCGCTACAAAACGGTTAGCGATGGGGAAGAACAGGTTGACGATAATCATCAATACCAAAATGGGTGATATATAGCGCAACACCCAGCGCCATACCGCTAACAAACGGGGATGATCTTGCTGCATTTCATGTGCAGCCATTTCGCGTTTCATCACCCAGCCCACAAAAATAGCCGTGAGCAAACCACCCGCAGGCAAGAGTAAATTCGTGGTCAAGAAATCAAGGCAAGAGTAGAAATTCATGCCCCACAAGAGCTGTTGATCAGACCATTGGTTAAAGGATAGGACCGAGCCCAAGCCCAAGAGCCAGGCCGCGCCCGCCACTAACAGGCTGGCGCTGATACGGTGGAAACCAAAACGCTCGTGAAAATAAGCAACCGCCGGTTCAAGCAGCGACATAGTGGAACTCCACGCCGCTAAAACCACCATGCCAAAAAAGGCGATTCCCACTAGCATGCCCATGGGCATAGCGCCAAAAGCAACCGGTAAAGTCACAAACATCAGGCCGGGGCCACTGCTCGGTTCAATGCCGGGGGTGGCGAAAACAAAGGCAAAAATTGCTACGCCGGTAAGCAAACCAACAATCACATCCAAGAGCGCCACAGCGATAACGGTTTTGCCAATTGCTGCCGTACTAGGCATATAGGCGCCGTAGGCCATGATGGCACCCATGCCGATACTCAAAGTAAAAAAGGCATGGCCGAGGGCGATAAGCGCGGAGTTCCAGGATAGGTCTTCAGGGTTAAAGCTGAACATAAAGCGCGCGCTGGTGACAATTTCACCGGTGGTATAGGCATAGCCCAGTAGGATCAACAGTAGAACCAGCAAGGTTGGCATCATAAAGCGGATGGCATTTTCCAACCCCTTAGTCACCCCAAACATCAACACCAAGGCGGTAATGGCAATGAATGCCGTATGCCATTTCACCAAGCGACTTTGATCGGCCAGCAGGCTGTTAAAGAGTTCATTGGAGCTATCGCCATTTAAACCGGCGAACTTTCCTTCAAGCGCAGAGACCAGATAATCCAGCGTCCAACCGGCAATCACTGAGTAATAGGAGAGAATCAAAAAGCCCGCCAACACCCCCATCCAACCAATGACAGACCACAAGCGCGTTGCGCCCATATCGGCACTGATATTGGCAACTGAAGTAACGGGGTTAGCGCGGCCCTTACGGCCAATCATGATCTCCGCCATCATAATGGGGATGCCGACCAGCAGAACACAGACCAAATACAGCAGTACAAAGGCCGCACCACCGTTCTCGCCGGTAATGTAGGGGAACTTCCAAATATTGCCCAAGCCAACTGCCGAACCGGTGGCCGCTAGAATAAAGCTACCGCGCCCCCATATAGCATGTTGTTTAAGTCGTTTTGCCATGAAAACTCCAAGTGGACTGATTGCTTCGCCGCGACAGGCGCCCTTAGAGAGCTAGCTTCTGGGCGAAGCCGAATTCTAAGTTGGGCTAGATGCCGAATTGTAACGGTAATAGGCGCGCAACATAAGGCCACCTGGATCACGTACAAGCGCGAAATTT
Organism: uncultured Cellvibrionaceae bacterium; assembly: GCA_964653305.1. GTDB lineage: Bacteria > Pseudomonadota > Gammaproteobacteria > Pseudomonadales > Cellvibrionaceae > Cellvibrio. The sequence continues at coordinate 11,178 of CAZZEV010000066.1, forward strand.
CTGTGCAAGTCTGCGTATAATGGCTGACTGCTCTCCTCTGACAAGGCGCAATCGCACGTAAAGCCGCAGGATAGAGCTATCCGAACAGAGCTACACCCTAGGAATTTGAAAGACGTTATGGCCAAAAAGAATTCGCACAAAAATACTGGCAGCACCATTGCGCTCAACAAGCGCGCCAAGTTCGACTACCACATTAGCGACCGCTTTGAAGCGGGCGTGGTATTACTCGGTTGGGAAGTGAAAAGCCTGCGCGCCGGTAAAGTTCAGCTTACTGATAGCTATGTATTCTTTAAAAATGATGAAGCTTTTCTATTGGGGTCGCACATTACTCCACTGCAAAGTGCGTCCACCCACTTCGTAACTGACCCGACGCGTACCCGCAAATTGCTGCTCAATCGCCGTGAGATCGATAAATTACAAGAAGCCGCACATCAAAAAGGTTACACGGTCGTCGCCACTGCGCTCTATTGGAAAGACCACTTGATCAAGTGCGAAGTTGCGCTGGCGAAAGGTAAACAAGAACACGACAAACGCGAAACTGAGAAAGAACGCGATTGGGCGCGGGATAAGCAGCGTATTTTCCAAACAGGGAATAGGGACTAGAATCTTTTTATCCTAATTCGGCAAAGCCTTGACCAAGGACACACCATGAACGCAACCGCCCCAGCGCTACCGCTTGACTCACTGTGGGAATCCATTCGTAGCCAAACGCGCAAACAGGCCGAGCAAGAGCCGGTGCTGGCGAGTTTTTTATACGCCACCATTCTTAATCACGACACCCTGGAAGCCGCACTCAGCTTCCATCTTGCTAACAAACTCGACAGCCCAGCGCTGCCCGCCATGTTGGTACGCGAAGTGATTGAACAGGCGATGCAAGCCGACCCAAATATCAGCCTCGCCGTACGCGCCGATTTACAAGCGGTGAGTGAGCGCGATTCAGCCTGCTGCTCACTGGTTACACCCTTCTTATTCTTTAAAGGCTTTCACGCGTTGCAGGCCTATCGCATTGCCCATTGGCTATGGACGCAAAAGCGCAACTCACTCGCGCTGTTTTTGCAAAACCGTATCTCCTGCGTATTTGCGGTGGATATCCACCCCGCGGCCAAAATTGGTAAGGGCATTATGTTTGACCACGCCACCGGCATAGTGATTGGCGAAACTGCCGTAGTGGAAGATAACGTCTCCATCATGCAATCCGTCACTCTCGGCGGCACCGGCAAAGAACACGGCGACCGCCACCCCAAGGTGCGCAGTGGCGTGCTGATCAGTGCCGGCGCAAAAGTGCTGGGCAATATTGAAATAGGCGAGTGCGCTAAAGTTGGCGCTGGCAGCGTGGTATTAAAAGATGTTGCACCGCGCACCACAGTCGCAGGTGTTCCAGCACGCGAAATTGGCACCAGCCCGTGCCTGCAACCGGCACGCGATATGGATCATCAGATTAGTTAGCATTCACAATAAAAACCATACACTATTAATTTTGAACCCGCTAAACGCAAAAGCCGCTGATAAGAAAACTTATCAGCGGCTTTTTCTTACCCTTTTATTTAAGGTACATAAAACACCTTAAAGTCTGCCACTTGTAAATCCAACGTCAATTTCCCACCCGTTACGGCTAGATTCTGCAAAGTCACACGATCCTGCACGCTGGTTACAGACCCTATCCGCGTTGCTGATAAGGTTATTTGCACGCCGGTTTTGGCACTCATATCGGTATTAAACACCGCCACAAATTTACCCGCTGACGTCACCATATCGCGCACTATCACACCGTTGGTAGAACTCGCCGAAGGCACCTTCAGACTCGGCTGAGCAGGCCATGCCAGATAGGCCGCGTTGAAACGACGCAAATCCTGTGGCGCACCTGTGTTAAAGGAGTTGCTAGAGAGATAGCCAACCCAATACGGGTCAGCATTCGCGACACCCTTGACCTCAGCCAACATGGTGTAGGGCGTGCTG
>CAZZEV010000067.1:0-12898 GCA_964653305.1 uncultured Cellvibrionaceae bacterium
ATCAGATCGCGGCGGGCAGGTGACGTATCACGGCCCTGGTCAGCTGGTCGCTTATCCGTTGTTAGATTTACGTCGCCTTAAAATGGGGGTGCGCGATTTGGTCACGGCCATTGAGCAAACCATAGTCGCGACTTTGGCGTACTACGACATTGAAGCTTTCCCAAAGCCCGATGCTCCCGGGGTTTACGTAAACAGTGGCGGTCGTGTCGATAAAATCGCCTCGCTCGGTTTGCGTGTTCGTCGCGGCTGCAGTTTTCATGGTTTGGCGTTGAATGTGGCCATGGATTTATCGCCGTTTTTGCGCATCAACCCTTGTGGCTATCAAGGCTTGGCGATGACCCAAGTGCAGAATTTATTATCCAATCCGCCTACGATTGAAGCCGTACAAGCGCAACTTGTTACTCAGTTTGCGCAGAAATTAGGTTATGAAACCTGTACAATGCGCGCCAATTAAATACCGCCAAAGAGCTTCTTATGTCTGATTTACCACCCGTCCAAATTCAAGAGCTGCAACCTGTTAAGCGCACCGAGCGTTACAAGCAGGGCGAAAAACTCCGCGATGCCGATAAGGTTGAGCGTATTCCGGTTAAGGTAATCGCCAGCGACCGCGAAGAGATTCAGCGCAAACCTGATTGGATTCGTGTACGTATTCCGGCTTCGCCAGAAGTAGATCGCATTAAAAGTATTCTGCGCAAAAACAAACTTTCATCGGTATGTGAAGAAGCTAATTGCCCTAACTTGGGTGAGTGTTTTAGCGGCGGCACCGCCACTTTTATGATTATGGGCGATATCTGCACTCGTCGCTGCCCCTTCTGCGATGTTGGCCACGGCAAACCCAATCCGCTCGATGAAAACGAACCGCGCAAACTTGCAGAAGCTATTGCCGAAATGCATTTGAAATACGTGGTGATTACGTCCGTAGACCGCGACGATTTACGCGATGGTGGCGCACAACATTTTGCGGATTGTATTCGCGAAGCGCGTGAGCTGAGCCCTAAATTGCAAGTTGAAGTCTTGGTGCCCGATTTCCGTGGTCGCATGGAAATCGCCTTGGATATTTTAGAAAAAGAAGCGCCCGATGTGTTCAACCATAATATGGAAACCGTCAGCCGTTTGTATCGTCAAGCGCGCCCCGGTGCTAATTACGACTGGTCGTTAGAGCTGCTCAAGCAATACAAGGCGCGTCGCCCAGATGTACTCACCAAGTCGGGTTTGATGGTGGGCTTGGGCGAAACCAAAGAAGAAATTATCGAAGTGATGCAACACATGCGCAATCACGATATCGACATGCTCACTATCGGCCAATACTTGCAACCGTCAAAAGATCACTTACCAGTCGCACGTTACGTGCACCCCGATGAATTCGCGGAATACACCAAACTAGCGGAAGAAATGGGCTTTAAACATGCTGCCTGCGGCCCGCTTGTGCGATCTTCCTACCATGCCGATAAACAAGCGCACGGCGAAGATATCAGTAATTTATTGCCTGCAAAAAACCAGTAATCGGTTAAAACAAAAATACGCTCCTAAAGCAGACCCTCAGGCTATGCTTTAGGAGCGTATTTTTTTATGGCAAAACTATTTGCGACAAACAACTGTGACAAGCAATCCGTGATAAAAAAAACCGATACAAAAGTTCAATTGCTCCAACATCTCCCCGAGCATTTTGCTCAGGTTGCGGCTTGGCATCATCAAGAATGTGAGCGCCAAGGCCTGCAATCCACTCTGGCTATTCGCCAACAACGTTTGCTGCTGCATGTGCAGCACAACGCCATCCCCAAGACCATTATCGCCTTGCAAGGCAAAACCCCGGTAGGTTGTGTTAGTTTGGTGAACTATAGCTACCGCACAGACAGTAGCGTATTAATTCCCGCACGATCTGTAAGTTCTGCGAATGGCGCGCCAATGTGGTTAAGCAACTTGTACGTGGTGAACGAAAAGCGCCAACAAGGCTTGGGTAACCTGCTTATTGAAGCGGCAAAAAAGTATGCGCAAGATTTTGGCGCAAACGAATTGTGGCTCTCAGCGGCAGAGTTTACTGACTACTACCAAAAGCGCGGTTGGGAAATTGTGCGCAAAACCCGCTTGGGTGGTCGCCAAGTCAATGTCATGCGTATTGCTCTTGCCGAACAATTCGATACCGCTGTAGTCAATGCTTAACAGCTAGCAAATACTTAAAGCCTGTTTATTCAGTAACTTGTTCATCAAGCAATCAGGTTGTTAGGTTTATTGTCACAGAACCATCCTAAAGACGATGTGCTTTATGCGTAAATGGTTGTCGATAATATCTGCCTTAGTTTTTCTTTTGGTCGTTCTGGCCATAGCGGGAGTATGGCAATTCAAACGTGTACTCACTAGCTTGCAGATAGAATCCTTCCAGTATCAACTCGAAACCTTAAATCTATACCGTGTAAAATTTTCGGAAGTATCGTTTGTATATAAAAGTGAAACTGCGCAGCACACAATTCATTTGCACAATTTAGCTGCCGATTGGCAATGGCGATCTTGGTTTTCGCCACAGCTTGGTATTGTGAGTGTTGGTCAGTTAGATGTAGTTCAGGTTGCATTGAGCGATGTAAAAAAATCACCGGTCGAAACCTCAAAACCAAATTTTTCTCTGCCAGAAAACTGGTCTATTCCAGAACGTTTTCCTGAAAAAATTCAGATACAAAAAATGACCCTTAAATTACCTTGCGCCGCGGCGCACTGTTCGTTTGTAGGTGTTTTTGATGTTATGAAAATAAAATCTGAGCAATCGGCAACAGGTATACAGCTAACATTAAAAGCTAGCCCCGGTGAAATTTTAAGTGCTAACCATCAACTGATACTGGATGCGACTTATACCATTGAACAGAATTCGCCAGAAACATCCATTAGCTCAGGTGAGGCAAAACCCTTAACCGGACATTGGAAGCTTTTTGCAACAATCCCAGAGCCCTTAGTGATTCCCAAACTCGGTGATTTTTCAGGTGATGTAAATTTTGAGATAGATATTGTTGCTGGAAAATTAAGCCGCTACATCCTGGCTGCGAATGTGACTGCGAAGCATTTGGTTATTCCAGCTGCTTTGCAAGTGCGAGGTATAGTCGCTGAGGCGGTGCATTTTAAAATTAACTCAAAAACAGATTCTTCTGTGAATCTAAGTTCGTTGCCCATAGTGTTTTCTGGTAGTACTCAAGGCGCAGTGAAAACTGATTTCGGGGGGCGATTGGTAATAGATATTCCTGCAAAAAAAATTATTATTGAAGCAGTCGGCTTAAGTTTAAAAGCAAAACAACTAAAACCAGTGGCGGGCATACAGCTAGATAATATTAGTGGCGATTTGCACGCAAGCGGCTATTTGCAGCCCGATAAATTCGAATTGAATTTATCGGCACCAAATCAAGTTTCTGCAGATGTCGTGGCGAAAAGTATTTCTGTAATAGCGAAGTCCGCTCAACTTTCAACTTCGAAATTTAATATTAGCGGCAATATTGTTAAAGGATCCGTTGTATGGCCGGAGCTAAAATTTAACACTGAAGCACAGCTCAAGGGTGGAATATTTCAGCACCCACAGGTTAATGCTAAAACTTGGTATTGGCGCGGTAAGGTGCAGGGTACGCTTGCATATTTTGCATTAAATGGCGATTTAGGTGTAGGCAGCTCACTACTTATTACGCACAAGATTCAACGTAAAACCTCAGAGGTAGTGCTAGATTGGAAAGTGCCAGATATTTATCTATTGGCATCGAATCCTTTTTCCGACACCTTGGTTGTATGGCCGCCACTGCTAACGCTCTCGCGGGGGAAAATTAATGCCAGTGGAAATCTTGTTGTTGATCTTGAAAAACTTACGCTCACTAAGAGTAAAACCGATCTGCAGTTATTGGATGTTTCTGGCGTTTACGACACGCTAATATTTCAAGGGCTTAGCAGCCAATTAAAAATTGCGACTAATGAAAATAAAGTAGATGTTTCAACAGCTAAGCTTAGCGTAAATTATATCAATAAAGGTTTTGAGTTCGGCCCTTTATTGGCGGCTGGTAAGTATAAGTCTACTTGGGAAAAGCTGATGCAAGGTAAGCTCGATTTGCAAAGCTTTAGTGGCTCGGCAATGGGCGGCAGTCTTAGCACTGCTGCGCAGCAATTTGATTTAAGCAGTGCCTCACAGAAATTTACGATGGAATTAAAAGATATTAATTTGGCGAATTTATTAAAACAATATTCGCCAGGTGAGCTTTCAGGTACGGGTATGCTCTCAGGTTCTGTGCCTATCGAAATTAATAGTGTCGGTCTTAGCATCTCACAAGGTATGGTTTCCGCCGCAGAATCTGGTGGTCGGTTGCAAATGAAATCGGCACGAGCTAATGCAATAGCAAAAAATCAACCCAGTATGAAGTTGGTTGTGGATGCGCTGAATGATTTTCATTACACAGCATTGGCTAGCCAAATTAATTACGATGAAAAAGGCAAGTTGCTCTTATCGGTAAAATTAGAAGGTCGAAATCCTGCCTTGGAGCGCGGTCGGCCGATACATTTAAATCTTAATCTTGAAGAAGATGTTCCCGCTATGCTTGCTAGTATTCAGCTCAGTAGCAAGGTTGGCGATATAGTGAAAAAACGTTTGCAGTCGCGTGTTCAGAAAAAGTAAACCGTTAAAAAAGTAGCAGTTTAAATCGTCAGGAAAAATTCATTAATCAGGAAAAGGTACCCATTATGTTGATTGCACGAGGAGTGATTATAGCGATGCTCGCACTTGCGGTGGCATGTACGCCCACCGTACAGCTAGCTATGCCCAATGAGCCGATAAATATTAATCTCAATGTTAAAATTGAGCATGAAATTTATATCAAAGTTGATAAGCAATTGGATAATTTGTTCAGTAAATCCAGTGGTTTATTTTAATCGGCCAAAGGCCAAAGGAGTTTATTATGAAATTATTGACTGTCTTAAAATTAGGTTTTTTCAGTTTATTATTTACTGTGTCATTCCCGCTAATGGCGATGGATTTACAGCAGGCGATGAGCAGTTTGAGTGCTGCTAAAACCCAAGGTTTGGTAGGTGAACAGCCTGATGGTTATTTGGGTGCGGTAACCAAGTCTGACAATGCGGATGAAATTGTTAAACTCATCAATGATGCGCGCCGCGCAGAGTATCAACGCCTTGCCAAGGATAACAATATCGCCTTGCCTGATGTGGAAGCGATTGCCGGTCAAAAAGCTATGGAGAAAACTCCATCTGGGCAGTATGTTCAGGTCAATAAAAAGTGGATGAAAAAGCCTTAACACAGTTAGATTTTTTTCGCGTTATAAGGTTTGATGCTATTGCATCGGCGATTGAAAAATATCGCCGATGTATTCTACTATTTTAGGCTGGTTACCACCTTATAAGAGTGTTATGCAATTACACGCTATTACATTAAACTGTCTAATCCCCCCCCCCTCAAATCATATTATTTATGTTTCAAATCACAGTAGAAAATATAAATCCTTGATTGATATTTCTATTTGATCTGAAAATACACAGCTCCATACTGCTCGAATGGCGTAATCTTTATTAGACTTAAAAGGTTGCAGGAGTCTCTAAAACTCAGAACGCTGCACTTTGTAGTAATCTGAATTCAATCTTGGCAACGAAGGTATTGATGGATTCTGTGTTGAAAAGCACTTACGGAGGTAAATGATAAATGGGACTGATCATGAGTGATATCGAAATTATTCGAGCTGTTAGATGCTTGTGCTTACAGCATAAGTTTGAAGAAGCGACTAGCTTGGCGCGCAAAGTGGAGGATGAGTCTAGCCGAAATACGCTGGTGCTTATTTGTAAATCATTTGAAACATCACAGATTAAAGAGCGGGCAGCTTAAGGCTATTCCGATGCACAAACAGCTTGAAATAAAGACGCCCCAGCCCCAAGGCTGGGGCGTTTTTTTATGTAAGGCTCAACGATGTTTTAAATTCTTCTCTGTAGCGTCGTGAAAGCATGAGGATTTTTCGAGTACGCAAAGTCACTTGATAATCACCCGTATCTAGCGGTTGTATTTCTTGGATGTGCTCAAGGTTGACAATGGTAGAGCGGTGAATTCGGATGAAGTTCTTTGGTAATAGTTTTTCTACTTTATCCATAGTAATCCGCATAGGGTAAACACTATCTTTAATGTGTAGATTCGCGTAATTTCCAGACGCTTCAATCCATTCAATATCTGCTGTTTGAATTAAAAATTCTCGGCCCAGTTTTTTAATCAGTAAGCGCTCCGGTGGCGATTCTGGTTCTGCAGTTTCGCTCTCTTCATCTTTAGCCAAATAGCTGGCCTCACCTTGTAAGCGGCGCACTATAAAACGATAGCCAAAAATGATCAGCGCAATGGTGAGATAGCTCTGGGCATCCTTGCGGTATTCGTAAACTAGCTCTACGAATAGATTGCCAAATTCATAATGGCTACCCATAAAGCTATACCAGAGTTGACGAATTCCAACCATGCCTGCGATATGGAGTGCAGAGAAGGGAACCGTGAGCACTGCATGTGCAAGTAGCCGAGCCTTAAGATTCAGTTTCTCAAGCCAGCGATTGCTGATAAAAATACCTAAAGGTATAAGCAACAAAATGATTAGCTGGCTGGATATTTCCCAACAAAACGGCTCCCACACTGGAATGCTTTTGCCTGCGCGATAAAACTCCATCATTGTCGTTGTTGCCAACACGAGTACGTTGATGCTGAACCAGCCCACTAAAAGCGCACTTGCCCACAGCTGTTGGTGTTTTAAAAAATGTTGCGTGTGTGGGTTATGCATTTGGCTACTCATTAATGGGTGTTTGTAATAAAAGGTGTCCGGGCTGCTGAGTTTGGCGAGTGGAGAATAAACTGCAATAAAATTGGTCACACTGGGCTTCCTTTCGTCACATACCTATGTGGAACAATCACTTAGCAACTTAAGGTCGGGCGATCTTCTCTTAGCATAGCGTTTTAACTATGGCGACAGGAAGTATCAAATGACACAGAGCTCCTCCTTAGATTTTCCACCATCACGCTTTTCCGACAGACGTTTAGTTGAATTAGATTGGTTGAGAGTACTGGTTTTTGGTCTCCTGATTTTCTACCACGTCGGTATGCTCTATGCGGAAGGCTGGGGCTGGCATTATAAAAGTAGCTATAGCAGTAAGTTTCTTACCAATATTATGTTGTGGTCGAATCAATGGCGTATGTCATTGTTGTTTTTAATCAGTGGCGCAGCAGTCTCATTTTTATTGGCGAAACAATCGTGGTGGCATTTTATTCGTAGGCGAGTCTTGATCCTTTTGGTTCCCTTGGTGTTTGGAATGCTGGTTGTGGTGGTGCCGCAGGTTTATGTTGAGGTGAATACTAAAGGACTAATTGATTGCCCTAACTATTGGCGTTTTTGGTATGCCTATCTGGATCAAAACAGCCCTGAGTTTGCGAGTCACAAAACCATTGGCGCTATGCACCTCACGTGGAATCATTTGTGGTTTCTGCCATATCTCTTGGCTTACAGTTTTATCATCTGGGCTGTTTATCCCTTGCTAACACACGTTTGGCTGTCGTCTTTGTGGCGCTGGTGTGCCAATAAGACGCCTATGGCTGTGGTCATTATTCTTCCCATTGTTGTCTCTTATATTTTGGGCGTACTGCTGGATGAAGATAATCCAGTTACCCTCAATTTTGTGCAGGACTGGTTTAATCACGCGCGCTCACTCTTGGTTTTTTTGATTGGATTTGTATTGGTGAGAATGCCATTCATTTGGAGTCGCTTTGCATCGTTACGCTGGTATTTTTTATGTGTTGCCGTATTTACCTATGGCTATATTGTGTTCTCGTTTAATGGTGGCTCGTTGGGGGATGGTGTGGTGGCTAAAACGATTGACCACGTGTTCTGGACTGCGAATGGGTGGTTTTGGATGCTGACCTTAATTGCTTGGGCGCAATATTGGTTTGGTTTCAGTAATCCATTATTGAAGTATTTAAACAATGGCGTTTATTGCTTCTATATATTGCATCAGACCTTAATTATTGTTATAGCGTATTTTTTGGTGCCCATGAAGTTAGGCGGGGGGGTGGAACCTATCGTAATTATTTTAGCCGTGGCGACTGCTTGCGTGATGTTATATGAAGTTATTCGGCGATTGGCGTTCGTTAGAGGATTATTCGGGGTGCAGATCCGCTCTTAGTGAGGGCAGTAATCGAAGTTATTGATTTGGTTTTCCTAATAGAATCTACTTATTTTAAATTGGCTTGCCCTGACTTGCCTCGCTCATCTTAGGGTTTTCCCTTTTAGTGATTAATAACTCATGCATTTTGCAAGAATTGAACTAAAGTTAAGGTGTGTCAATTTCATAATAGGTATAAAAGTTCTATGAAGTTATTATCGGCTCTCTTTCGGCACCTAGGTGTTTTTGCTGTTTTAACAGGCGGTCTACTCGCTTTTTCGATGGAGGCAAATGCCAAAACCATCCGTGTGGTGGACAGTACCGACGGTCTCCCTAGTTATGCTAAGGGACTGTTAAAGCTCGCCCTATCTAAACTTCCTGAAAAGTACGAGTTGGACGAGTCGACCAAAAACAACACCGAAAGCCGCGTTATTCAGATGATTGATGAAAATCAGCTGGACGTCGGCTTTTGGGCCACCACCAATGAGTTTGAAGAGCGTATGCGGCCTATTCGAATTCCTATGTTCAAAGGCTTGCTTGGCTATCGAGTCTTGATGATTAAAAAAGGCGATCAATCAAAATTTGATGGGATTCGGACTGTGGAGGATTTGAAACGTGTTTCTTTGGGGTCAGGTCGTTCTTGGGCTGATACTGATGTGTTAGTTGCGAACAACCTGAATGTTGTAAAAGCACTTAAATACGACGGTATGTTTTTTATGTTGGATGGCGGGCGATTTGATGCATTCCCGCGCGGTGCTCATGAACCCTGGGCTGAAATTGCTAAGCGCCCAACGCTTGGCTTAGAGGTTGAGAAAAATTTATTGCTGGTGTATCCCAATCCTTACTATTTCTTTGTTAATAAAAACAATGTTGAATTAGCCCAAAAAATTGAAAAAGGGTTACGTATCGCTATGGAAGATGGCAGTTTCGATCAATATTTTTTGAACGATCCGGCTGTGAAGGATGTTCTTGAAAAAGCTAACTTAAAAAATCGCACCATTATTCAACTGAAAAATCCAACTCTGCCAAAGGCAACACCTGTGGATGACAAGAGCTTGTGGTTTGACCCTTATTCATTGTGAGTAATTAGATCGAATTATCACTAGCAAGTACAACATAAAAAACGGCTCTTTGGAGCCGTTTTTTATAAAGGATTTTAAGCTCTGCGATAAGTTACTTGGTTTCCAGCATCAATCCAGCTCCAAATGTTTTTGTTATCGCATGTTTGGTGTATGAATTAGTTGAAGAGGACAATTTCATTTTCAGCAAATGTGCATAATATGGTTAATATTGTGGCTAATATTATTTCTTTTTGATGGTTGCCAAGCTCAGCCGATAAGAGTTGGAAGATTTTCGTGTGGTTGATATTTTCATGTACCTGTAATAGTTGAATAATGCGTAGGCTTATGCTGTCTGTTTCTAAAATTTTCAGGTCATCATTTTTATTTCTGTAGACCAATAGATAGGTTGATTGAGCGCTGGGTTCTCTTGGTAGGTAACACTCATCGATAATATGTACAGGATAGGAATAAGTTAATCCAACGACGAGCGGTGATACTTTCCATAGTGAGCTTTCTATTGGGCCTAAATTGTGTTGATATTCTGGAAAATGTATATCAGCGATGTCCACAGTTAGCTGAACCCACTCAAAATGCGCAAGCTCTAGAATGAATGGATAATCAGTTGGTAGTGATTTTCGCGTGTGCATGAGATAGGCCAGAAATTCCTGACAGATCTCCAAAAAATAAGGCGTTTGTAGACGATGGACGCTAATGAATTCGCGTATCATTATTTCCCAATCGGGTTCAAGAATAATATTTTTTGTAATTGGAAATATATCTGCAATACACTGGTTTATATTTTTGTAAATAAGATCGCGGTAGATTTGTTGTTGTCTGGGTATTTGTTCTTCTGCTTTTTCGTGGCCCTCCGGTCTGCGTAAATACTCAGTAAATGCCAGTTGATTTTCTTGAAATGGCTTCATGAGTTTTGATCGCCTAATCTTGCTTGGTATTTTCTTATTTTATTTAGCTCTTGCAAAAGTGCATCCCAAGGTGGAATGTTATTTTCACGTTCTAGTAGTGTTGGCTTTACACCAAACAATCCGTAGGAAGCTTGCAGCAAATCCCAAACGTCTTGCACAACAGGGGTGCCATGGGTGTCTACACAAAAACTTTCCTTTTCTGCATCGTGCCCGGCTATATGAATGTAAGCAGTTCTTTCGCCGTGTATTTTTTTTAGAAATTCAAGTGCGTCATATTGGTGATTAATACTGTTAACAAACAGATTATTGACATCCAGCAGTAATGCACAATCGGCTTCGCGAAGCACCGCATTAATAAATTCCCATTCAGGCATTTCTCGTAGGGGCGCGTAGTAATAAGTGGCATTTTCTATCGCAATGCGTTCGCCAAGAATGTCCTGAGCTTGGCGAATGCGTGCAGCAACGTAATGAACAGCATCTTCAGTAAAGGGAATTGGGAGCAATTCGTAAAGGTTGCCCTCATCACCTGAATAGCTAAGATGTTCACTGTAATAACGGATATTGTGGTCATGTAAAAACTGCTTGACCGCTTTGAGCAAATCAATATTCAGTGGGGCAGGTGACCCCAAAGAAAGTGATAGGCCGTGACATACAAAAGGAAATCTTTCTGTGTAGGAACGTAATTGCTTGCCAAGACGGCCACCGACACGAATCCAGTTCTCAGGTGCAATTTCCAGAAAATTAATCTGCTCAGTGCCAAGGTTTGACAAGCGATCAAGTAAGCTGCGGTGCAGGCCTAAGCCTGCACCGCTAATGGGGGCGGAAAAATTGTTTTGCATCGTTTACGCAATCATTAGTGGCCGCAGCCCCCTGACGGCGCTTGCGGGCTTTGTACTGCGCGCGCGCGTTTTTGATCGGCCGCTCGCTTTTTTTCAGCCGCTACGCGAGCTGCTTCTTCGGGCGATAGGTTTTGTTGGTTGGAAGCTGTTTTTTCTTGCGCAGGGTTGGTTGCGCAAGAAGATAAGCTAACCGTCATTACAAATGCTGCGCTTACGGCTACTGCCAGTGGAGTAGAAAGTAACTTATTCATATTGACCTCGTTAGTTTTAGTTTTGTTAAAAAACTCAGATTTCAGTTTGGTGGAGTTTATCTGATGTTTCATCGTGTTAGTATTTTTGGCGACATTAAAAAACATCCCAATGCTCAACAATTTTCTTGTTGTGCACACGAAAAATATCCGCCACCGTTAATCTACCGTCGCCACTGAATGTCCACACCAAGTCATCACCTGCAACCGTGGCGAAAAAGCTTAGCCCCCCTGCAGTGCGCGAGCGTACAAAAGTTCTAAATGCCTCTCTACCATCGTACACAAATGGATTGTGTTGTATGTAGGGGATATCTATATAAGTATCTATTAGGCTCAAATTCTTATCGTTAAACAGCCCCAAATAAACACGGGTTACCAGTTCTTTATTTTCAGCTTCGGTTGCCTCTGTGGCGACAGGCTTTCCGTCGGCATAGTAATAGAGATTGCTGAAAAGAGAGTTCCCGCTGGTGGTAGTGGCTGGGACGTCTTGGGATTTACTCCAGTGATCAGTGATTTTATTGTCAGATAATTTGTATAAATCAACTTCGGCTTTGCCTTTGAACTCATCCGTAGGCGTGTTGGAAAGGTGCCAATGCACGGCAACGTAATCACCATCTGCGGAAATGTGTTTTACGGTGGCAATATAGGCAGGATTATTGTTTTTAAGTGCTTGTAAACGAGCCAATTCTCCGGTGATACCATTGTTGGCTGCTGGCATATGTAGCGTTACATTTGTATCGAAGATAGCTTCAATAACATCACTTTGGTTTTTATTCATGGCGTCAGTATAGATTTTTAACACTAATTCTTTATTTGTCGCTTCGCATTCTGGCGTGGAGCAGGATGTTGTGCTTGCTGTCGAACTTGTTGACGCTGAGCTTGCGAGCGAACTTGATGTTTGAGATGAACTTGAGCTCACGCTGGAACTCGAACTCACGCTGGAGCTGGAGCTCGAACTCACGCTGGAGCTGGAGCTCGAACTAGAGATGGGGCTCGGTGCAGGAGTAGTTGAAGGTGATCCGCCGCCACCGCCCCCACCGCAAGCAGTTAATAAGATTGTGATGATTGATGGCACTAGAAAATATAATTTCATTTTTAGTTTTCCTTTTATATATGAATGAATTGCATTTTTAGTTAATGATCATCCTTTTCGATAATCTTTTCGGTATGCTGTTTCAATGCAATAGGCATGGCTTGATGTTAATGTGCGTGGCGCGCATTGCGCGGCGTCATTAAGCAAAAATGCAATCGGTATTGCCATTAAGATAAAGTAATGGAAATATTTTTTTATTATTCCTATATAAATCAATTGGATAAGTGTTTACGTGAAGGCACCACTAACGGATAAGTTTTATTGTGATCAGGTTGTTGTTGATCCTAACTCTAATGCAATCACCATAAATGGCGTTGAGAAGCGCTTGGAACCCAAGCTCATCTCCTTGCTTTGTCTCTTGGCTGCTCAGGGAAGAGATGTTATTTCGCGTCAGGAAATTTCCCAGGCCATTTGGCCCGATGTGGTCGTAGGCGAAGAGTCAATTACGCGAGCAATTTTTGCGCTGCGAAACGCCTTGGGTGACGATGCAAAGCAGCCACAATATATTGAGACTATTCCCAAAAAGGGCTACCGCTTTTTGGTGGATGTCCAGTTGATCAACGAATCCCCCCTTGTGGTTGAGCCCACCATT
>CAZZEV010000068.1:0-12759 GCA_964653305.1 uncultured Cellvibrionaceae bacterium
TGTTTTTGGTGGAGCCGGGGGGAGTTGAACCCATTCTCTAGTACCTTGTTTTTACTGTAAAAAGCCGGTTAAGTTTTTGTGCGAAAGACGCGTGAGTGAACATCGATATTGGGCTGTCTGTTCAGCTCCTCAGTGGTCTTATTTTAACCCTTTTAGCAGCCAGTTGTTAGCGATATATACCATTCAGGCGCCCCCCCCCCCCAAATATAAAGTATCACGACTTTTTTGCACAATAACAAATAAAATGTTATTGTGCAAAAAAATGTTTTGGTGTCTATATGGCTAATCAAACCGAAGAATTCATGAGGTATGTTCACGCGATTACTGGTCAACAGGTAATGGTTAGTGACTATATTCATAAGGGTTTATCTGCGTACCTTGCCCAAAGCTATAAATTATATTCATTGCGTATAGGCGAAGAGCAGTACCTTGGTGTTTTGCTTAAAGATGCATCTGACTTTCGACCTGCTACTTATGAAAAGCATCTAGCTCAGCTATTTAAGCTGGTTGAAGGGGGATTTTGTGGTGCCTGTTTGATGGCATCCCTACTGCCTGTTTATGTGCGCAATCGCTTGGTTGAGCGCGGCCTCTCGTTTGTGGTGCCCAATACACAGTTATTTTGGCCAGAGTTAGGTGCAGCGGTAAAGGCGCGGCGCTGGACGCGGACATCCCCCAAAGTTGAGCTGCTGAGCCCCGTTACCCAGACTGTTGTGCTCTATGTATTGAATCAAAAAACAGCAGAGCCATGTACGCCCAAGTTGTTGGCTGAGAAGCTTGGCTATAGCGCAATGAGTATGACGCGTGCGTTGAATGAGCTTGAAGCCAATCAGTTAGGTGTTGTCAGCCGCGAGGGTAAGGAGCGTTATTTAACTTTTCCTGATGGTCTTCGTGCGCTTTGGCTGAATGCATTGCCTTATTTACGCTCACCTGTTCGCGAAGAATTACATATTCATGAGGCTGATATTGATCAGATTATGTTTTTTGTCGCTGGCGAGTCTGCGCTTTCTGTCGGCAGTTTATTGGCTTCGCCCAATGAGCCTGTTTTTGCGGTTGATGCAAATACTTGGAAGAGCACCGCTAAAAATATTCAGAAAATTCCCATAAAAGATGTAGGCACATGTCTTATTCAAGTTTGGCGATACGACCCAAAACCTTACGCGTGCGATAATAAGGTAGATGATTTTTCGCTGTATTTAAGCTTGCGGCAGCACCATGATGAGCGGGTTAATATCGCATTGGATGAATTAATGGAAAATAGAGAATGGTAGTAGGCATTGATAGATTTGTTGATGCTTGCCCCCCCCCAATTGAGGTTGTTTTTGCCCGAATCAATTGCAAAGGATATTCGTGATTGCCTTCAATCGCCTGATTTTCTACCTGATGGAGCCTTGCTTAAACAAATGGTTATCGTCGGGTTATTACCTTCTGAAATTGAAACAGGAATAAAATCAATTTACGGGGTCTAATTATAGAAACTGGGAGTTCATTACTATTTTGGTTTGAACACCCCATTTTTCACTAAAAAGTCGTCAAGTGAATTGCTTGGAATGCTTGGAGTATTATCGTTTTCATCGCGCATTCCATCGCAGATAAATCGCTTGATGAGTTGTTCAACAGTTATGTCGAGTTCATCTGCCATTGCTTTCATTTTATCGACAATAGTTTCTCTATCTGAAAATTCAATGTGGAAAACTGCCATTTTCAATCTCCTGAAGTCTAAACGGTGAAGATGCTGGTTTAAGTATTCATTATATGGTCTATCGCCAGTAACGCATCTTTTGCTCCACACGCAAGCCCAATTGAGTTTTTAGTTTCAACTTCACTTTCGCGCGGATTAATTCGAATCAACTTGCCATTGTGTTTTGTTACAACTTTATGCGAAAAATCACGCACAGATGGAATATGTGTGCCAGCGCCTAGCTCAATAATTACAGGGTTTATAGTTTGTGCGAGCCAAGTAGTTAATTGCACCGCCTGTCTTTTTGATTGTTTGTTCACCCAGCCCCAATCGCTAAACATTAAAATATTCGGGCGCGCGTAATCTCCGCATTTCGGGCAGTGCGGTGGTATGTTTGTGAGTAGACATTGCTCAGCATTTACTTCAGGTTTGAATGTTTCTGCACTCCAAACATCTTCAACACAGGGCTCTAGGCATTGCAAATGATGAATGGAGCCGTGGCATTCATAAATACGAAGTTGGTCAAAGCCTGCTTTTTGAAACTGCCCATCTACATTGCTGGTAAAAATATTGTAACCATTTGGTTTGGATTCGCCCCAACGTTTTAAAATCTCAAAGCCGTGGTGTGGAATTGTATTGCGATATAAAGCGAGGCGATGCCCATAGAATCCCCACGCTAATTTAATATCACGATTAAAGGTTGTGGGCGATGCAACCTCAGAAAAATCTAACCGCGCTTTTGCGAGTGCAGGGTATGCCTTCCAAAAGCCTTCGTTGCCGCGAAAGTCCGGCAGGCCAGAGTCAACGCCCATACCTGCACCCGCAGCAATTATGATCGAATCAGCTTCTTTGATGTATTTTGCGGCTTGTGAGAGTGGTTTTTTATCCATACCGTTGCACTTACAGTTGTACCGAACAATTAAAATAAAAAGGGTTCAATCTCTTTATAATTTGCCACCACAATTTGTTGCGCCTCTGGCACCATTTCCAATTTGCGTGGGTCAATATTGAATGCGCGCAGCATGTACTCGACCAATGGCGCTCTCGTTTTTACCGTTAAGCAGCCATCGGTCATATCAAAATCGCGGGCGATAATATCTTGCTGCATTTCACCGAGGCGTCCATCGGGCTTTATTTGGATATTGATGAAAGTATTCCAAAGCTCGTCCTGTTCTACTGTATGTTCGCTATTATCAATTATCTCTGGTGTGCCGCGAAAACGACTCAACACAAAATCCCGATAATCACGGTGCTTCTCGCAATACGCACGTACATGCCAGCGCATGGGTGTGCATACCAGCGTATGAGGCACGATGATGCGTTCCTCCTCAACGGCCGATTTCATGGATATGTAGCCTAACTCAACACGTTTGTGTTCGCGGGCAGCTTGAACCAAAGCGCGTAAAATTGGCGGGTCAATGCGGCGCAAAGGTACCTGCAAAATTTCCGTATTGGCGAAGCCTAAATCTAATCCTTCAAAAGTGTGTGTAATATCTTTGTTGCGGCTTAGCACGTGCAGATACTCATCTGCAGTGCCAGTAGTCAGTTTGGGTTTGAAATTCTTGGCGGGTTTGTAGCCTTTTAAATATTTGTCGTATACCAAATTATCGGGGGCGATAGCGGTTAAATAGGAATTGATATCTTTGCTTGCCTGCTGTCTGCCTATTCCAAAGCTATTAATAAGATGATTGGTTGTTAAACGGCCTTCCCATTGCGCCACAATTTCAATCAAGCGATAACGAGTCAATAAATCCCAACGAAGCGGCCATTCCATACATCTCTCCATAAACCCAATTGACGATCTGCTCGATTAAGCGACATGTGTGTGTACACAGTAGATACCTGTACTCAGTGTATACATATATGCTGGTGTTTCAAGTATGGCGGGTTTGAGTAAGACCTATCTTGTCGCACATCGACGTAGTATTGAGAAATACAGTTCTGGGGGGATGCAATGCCAAAACAAGCCAAAGAATCGACCTTGCTAAGACAATGGATGCTTTTGCGTTTATTGAGCAACAGCGACCAACGTGCGAGTGAATTAAAGCGGCGACTTGCGGAAGAGGGATTTGATGTGACTATACGTACGGTGCAGCGGGATCTTGCATCCTTGTCTGAAATATTTTCATTGGAAGTCAATGATAAAAACCCAAGGGATTACGGTTGGCGCTGGAGTAAAGGCGCGCGATTAGATGTGAAAGAAATGAGTGCGCATGAAGCACTTGCGCTGAATATGGCTGAACTACACCTAGCCTCGTTGTTACCCGCAATAACTATGAATGCGCTTGCTCCCTCATTCAGTCTGGCAAAGGCTCGATTGGGTCAATTGCAAAAACACAATCTTAATAATTCCAAAAATTGGTTGAATAAAATCAGAGTGATTCAGCCAGCTCAATCGCTGGTAGCTCCCGAAGTTGACGAGGGTGTTCAACAAAATATTTATCACGCGCTAATGGTAGAGCGACGAATTCTTGCTGTGTATCAATCAATCGGAAGCCAAGAGCCTAAAGAATATGAGCTGAATCCACTGGGATTACTTGTTCGTGGTGATGTCTATTATGTGGTGGCTTCGGCAAAGGAATATTCAACTATCGCGCTTTACGCGTTTCACAGATTCAAAAGGGCAGAAGTCCTTAGTAAAAAAATTACTATTCCGGAAGGCTTTAATATCGATGATGCAATTAAAAATGGACTAGGTGATTTTGGTGGTGCTCAAGAAAATATCCAACTAAAAATTCGTTGTAATAAAGAACTGATCACCTATTTGCGAGAGACGCCTTTGTCACAAGACCAACTAATAACAACCGTGGATGATCAATACATATTAACTGCGAGTGTAAATGATACATGGCAACTGATGTGGTGGTTAATGAGCAAAGGCAGTGCACTGGAAGTTTGCGAACCCGAGAGTTTGAGGTTGCAAATCAAACACGAATATCAGCAAGGTCTTCATCAATATTTGTAGAAAACAAAAGTTTTATTAAAACGTGCCTATACTCAGGTTTCGCGGTCGGGGTGAATGGCAGCGGTAGTAACTATCACATGATGCGGACGTGAAAACTATGAATCAATCTATATTGAGTATCTTGCTAACTAAAATTACCTGTTTGCTAGCCCTTGTTGTTTTATCCTCTTGCGGTGGCGGTGGATCATCAGGTTCAACTCCTTCCACAAATAACACAAGCGTAACATTCTCCAGCAGCTCATCTTCAACCTCGTCAAAAGCCCCTGCGGCTACCCTCAGTATTCTAACTCCCAGCCAGACAATAAAGGTTAATGCTGAAGGAACCATCGATTTCAAAAGCACAAATGCCACTTCTTGCGCAGAAAAATCATTAGGTGATGTTGGGACATCGGGGTCTTTAAAAATTAATCCCACCAAAGGCGGCCAAGTAACTTACACCATTACTTGCACTGGCGATGGCGACTCTGCAACTCAGAGCGGATTGGTCATGACGCCATTCCCCGTTTACAAAACAAGCTATGAAAACAAAGTGAATGTAGATTTAGAAAGTTACATCTTGCCCGAAAATGGACCTGGTCGATTAGATAATATCTTGGGCGATGTAAACGATGAATGGAGAAACACTCCAACAATTAATGGGCTTAAAAGCACCGGTGGCTTTAGTCCACGTTCAATAGTCTTTGCAGACTTTCTACAGAACGGCTCCATGGTAGCTATGGTGAGTACCATGGTGTACAAAAATCTCTATCCAGACTCAAACAAAAATAAATGGCCAGATTCGCCGGGAAAACTCTATTTTTTACAGCAAGATTCTGTGACAAAAAAATGGATGGATAATTCATCGAAACTATTTAAATCCGATGCAGATAGAGTCAGTGTGGTAAGTCCAGGGTTCTTCCAGGTTGCCGATTTAAATAATGACGGAAAGCCTGATGTGTATATTGCAGGCTGGGGGCCAGACTACCCATTAGCGAATAACGACTGGTCAGTGTTGCAATCTGACTCTTATGTTGTGCTAAGTCAACCTGATGGTTCCTATAAAACTGTTGTGTTACCTATCGAAAAATTTTTCGCTCATCAATCGTCACTGGCTGACGTTAATGGCGATGGCAATATTGATATCATTACCCTAAATAATGATTTTTCATCACTAAAGCATTATTTACAAAAACCAATGGTTTTGTGGGGCAATGGAGATGGTACTTTCTCGGCTCCAGATGAAAACGTTTTTCCATCTGATACGGTCGATAAAGAAATTTTTGGGCTTACTGTATTGCCAATTGATGGCCAGCTAAATGTCGTTCTGAGTGGAGGAATTCCGAATTCAAGCCTTAATCAATGGGAGCCGACTAACTATGGCACTAAGGTATTACAATTCCTTGATGGAAAATTTCAAGTCGTTCAAGACTTAACAGATTCAACCCCAAAGGTGCCAGGTTCAGAATTCAACTTTAAATTTGTTATCAATGCAGGTTTCTACAACAACCAATGGGTGTTTTTGTTTGATTCACCTGGGGTCGCCAAAGATGCCAGTGGAAACAGCATTAACAGTGCGCTCTATAAAATGGACAGAAACGGAAAAAATGTTACTGCGATATCAAAAACGTTTTTTGGATACAGCGCGGAACTGACAATCACAAAGGGTGGATATGTGAAGGCGATGAGCGGGAGCTGTAGTCTTACTGATCCAATTTATAAAGACTATTGCAGTTTAAATGTTCCACTTTAAGGGTGTTCAAAGTAACGCGATCAACATTTCTAGTGACCCATGAGCTAATACGAATCGTGTGGCTCGTGGGGTTTAAGGTTAACGACTAGAATATGTTGGTTATTGTCTATCACTAAATTTAGGGATCTCAGTATGTACGATAGGACTCCCATAAGCCCAATTATCATTCTCACCGATATAGAAGCAGTTAAGCGAAATCCGGCTAATTACTTGGGTGATCTTAATTCACCCAATTTAACAACACGCTTAGCGTTTGCATCTCTGTTTTATCACGATAGTGGCGATAAGTGTTGCAGCGTTGTTAGAATGCTGGTGAACGAGAATAAAGTTATTATTCGTTACAATGTTGGAATGTCGTTGGAAGCATTTGGTGATCCGGACGGCGCACTGACAGCTGAAATCTACTTAACAGTGGGGACTGAAGGCTCCTCCAAGCAATTTTCTGACGAGCCAGCTCTATTTGAATTTGGTCTTGCTGCGCTTAATGCCGTTTGTTCACGAATGTTTGTGAAGGTATGTAGCGAAGCTATGTGTGCAGAGTTTCTATTTGAGTGCGGTAAATTGATTAATGTTCCAACCGTTATGCCTTATGAAAGCAAAGATCATACTGAGTTTGAACTTGAATTGGATGCATCCATTCTGCCCAACACTAAATTTGACTATGCCAAAATAGTACAGGAAGCATCTCGTTTCATAAAAATGACCGGTATTCCGATTCGAGTAGAGCAAATGATCTAGTTATGCTGGCGGAGTATTAATCAACTGGTCTTTTATAGAGAATTCCAGGCGCCAGTAAAACGACCCCATCTTCTATTATGACCGATTCTGGTTCATTTGTTGTGCCTGCAAATATGAATTTGGTTGAACCGCCATCTATTTCTTTAAACATAATCCAGTCATAAATCTCAGTATCTTTAAATTGTCCGATTGGCTGTGATGATCTGGCGGTTACCGTTAGTTCCTTATTGCTTACATATTTGCTGCTTGCCTCAAGACTTTTGACCTGCTGTTCATAAAACTCTTCAGCGATATCAGCATCTGCAATGAAAGATGCCAAATCGTCCCCGTAATATTTATGTTGAAGATAATTGAACAGAGGATTTGCGAGTAATGTTCGTGCTGAAATTGCAGTAGAAAGAATTAATAATGAAGTACCTATGCTGGCGGCATCGAGGTCAAGTCTATGAATAATGTATGCACTTGCAGTGGCGGAAGATAGAAGTAGGTGCATGGTGATTATTTTTTTGCCTAGATCATGCAATTCAAAGATCAATTCAATTTTACGGGGAGGCTTGGTCATGTTCGTCGCCCTAGAGTTTGTTATCAAGGTTATTTGATATTAGGCTCTAGGTGCGACGTAATATGTCCTATCTAACTTTAGGAAAGTTCCAGCTTGAACAGGTGGCATTCTAAGCTAAATATCACCTGGCTATCGGTAGTATTTTCAAATATTGGGTTTTGGACATTATTCGATAGCGGCGCAATTCTTAATCTATTTGCTCGAATCAAATTAGCTGTCAAATTAAATTGTGACTTTTTTATTTCTTTCTTCTCTTTGTCTCTAAGAGTATCCAAGGTATCTATTAAAGTATTGTTGGTTTGAACATCGTATAGATCATATGGGTTAAACGTTTTCGAGTTTTTATTTTGAATTGCCTTTTTGTGCATAAGTTGTATGTTTTCAGGTGCCTTTTTAATAAGCGTGTGACTATTAAATATACTTGCTAATAAAATAATATATTTATGATTAGTCTTGCGATGATTCGCCGCTTGAATTACGGCATTAACAGAATCTTTTTTGCTTTCGGTCTTATTTATGGAAAGTAATGATTTAAACTCTATTGATGCAGTGTGAGATCTATCTTTGTGCTGTATGCAAATTGCCAGATCCTCTTCAACTATAGTGTTTCTAGTTGGACAGGGATATTGTTTATCCATAGAAATGGACATAAGTTCGCAGTCCTTGTAGATGGTGTTGCAGTGTTTGTTAAAGTGATTCTCTAATGCCATGCTAAATAGATACTTCAAGGGGATTTCAATTTTTCCGTTATACGCCCAAATAGAAGCATTCTGAGTGCTAAGGTTGTTTCGTAGCTCATTCGCAGCACCTGCTAATAATTGATCAATTTTGTTGCTATCCATACTTATGGTTACCTAAATTTAAAATCGAAGATTTCAGTATAGCTTTCAACCTAAAGTGCTGTCGTAGTTCATATAAATTAGCCCATTTTTTAATTTAGCTCCCGCCTGAAAACACGACATGTATATCCACCCACCCTATAGATATGTCTTCAATAACGACATACCATTATCCCAAGCAAGATAAACCTTCAATGGAACACCCACGTGAACGTCAGGAGTTGGCATGCATAAGTTTAATGGCGAATTAATATTTTCTCCCTCAGATTTAGTGGGTTTCACCTACAGCGAATTCGCCAGTTGGATGGATCGATTCAAACTCGAATGCAGTCCGCAGGCGCCAGAGCCAGATGCAGTCGACTCGTTCATGCAACTTCTATTCGCCAAAGGCGAAAGCCACGAAGCCGCCATGCTAAATACCTTTGCGGCACAAGGTTTAACCATTGTTAATATCTCGCTCGATCTCCTTGGCAAGGATGCCTCCTTTTTTCAAAAGCAACAGGCCACACTCGAAGCCATGCAATCCGGTGTGGATGTTGTCTATCAAGCTGCGTTGGAATTATTGCCCTTTCGCGGCTTTGCGGATTTTTTAATCAAAATTCCAAATCAACAAAGTCAAACCAGTAGCTTTGGCGATTACCATTATGAAGTGTGGGACACTAAATTATCTCGCTCCTTGAAGCCTTCCTTTGTCATTCAATTGTGTGTGTATGCAGAAATGCTTGAGCAACTTCAAGGTGTTCGCCCTAAGAATATAGTGGTCGCCTTGGGTAGTGGCGTGCAGGAGCGGTTAGTCACAGAAGAATATTTCTATTACTACCGCTCGCTAAAGCAACGCTTTTTGGATATGCATGAACAGTGGAATTCCACCCAAATGCCAGACCCAGCGGCATCAAACAGTTTTGGGCGCTGGAGTACCTATGCAGAGCAATTGCTTAAAGAGCGCGATCATCTTTCTTTCATCGCCAACATCAGCAGTTCGCAAATCAAAAAATTAAATGAAGTGGGCATTTTTACCTGTGCTGAATTAGTCAGCACCACGGTTACGCGCATTCCCAGCATGAACCCCAGTGTTTTTCAAAGCATAAAAGCACAAGCGCGTATTCAGCAACAAAGCGCAGGCCAAATGCCCCCCTTATTTGAAATTTTAGCGCCCGCAAACGCTGGTCTTGCCCTGTTGCCTCCTCATTCGCCGCTTGATGTATTTTTCGATATTGAAGGTTTCCCCCTTGCCGAGGGCGGCTTGGAATATTTGTGGGGAAATACCTATTTTGATGAACAGGAAAATCGACAATTTTTCGATTTCTGGGCGCATAACCCTGTGCAAGAAAAAGCAGCATTTAAAAATTTTATTGAATGGGCTTACGCACGTTGGCAGCAAGACCCGCAAATGCACATTTATCACTACGCCAACTATGAAATTGCCGCCTGCCGAAAGCTTATGGGGCGTTACGGTGTGTGCGAATACGAAGTAGACCAATTGCTGCGCAATAATGTGTTTGTAGATCTATACAAAATTGTAAAAGCGGGCATTTTGTTGGGTGAGCCACGTTACTCCATTAAAAACGTAGAGCATTTATACCGAGGCAAGCGCGAAACTGAAGTTGGTAACGGTGGCGATTCAGTTGTTGTCTACGAACAATGGCGCGAAGCTTTTGCGGAAGGCAAAGAAACCGACGATTGGCGTACATGTAAAACGCTAAAAGATATTCGCGATTACAATATCGACGACTGCAACTCCACACAAGAATTAACGGATTGGCTGCGCAATCAGCAAGCGAAACAAAACATCGTTTATATTGGCATCAAAGAAGTTGATGAACCAAAAATATCCGATGAGGTTACCGCACGCACCAACCTGCGCGATAAACTGTTAACCAAAAGTGAAACTCTGCAAGACGATGATGCACGCATTACCGAAAACATGGCGTGGACGTTAGAATTTCACCGCCGTGAAACCAAGCCTATGTGGTGGCGTTTATTCGACCGCATGGGGCTAAGTCATGTTGAGCTAGAAGATGATTTAGATTGCGTTGCCAGCTGTGTACGTACATCACGTGAACCATTTAAAGAGTCTGATCGTGCGCGAAATTTTTGCTATGAATACCAATTCGATATCAACCAAGAGTACAAACCGCTCAAAAATGACAATGCGTATTTGCTTGGCCCAAACCTAGATAAAGTCTCTTTGGTTCAAGACGAATGCGATTTTGATAAAGGCCTTGTGGTTGTTAAATGCAAAGAGGAGCCTGAACAGGTTATCTCCCTAATTCCTGATGAATACATCGCCCCCGGTGCTATTCAAACGGCGATAGACGATGTTGTTGCTGATTTTGACTCAGGTAACTTACACAATACCGCCATAGATGATTTTCTCTACCGCAAACAGCCGCGCATTAAACATCATGCGGGTGGTGATATTGTTACCGCGACAGATTCCAGCATCCGGTTGCAACAAATCATCACTGCTGTAGTGAATTTAGATAACAGCTATTTAACCCTTCAAGGTCCACCGGGTGCCGGTAAAACCCACACCGGCAAACACATTATTGCAGAGCTGGTTAAACAAGGTAAAAAAATCGGTATCAGCAGTAACAGCCACAAAGCCATTAACAATTTATTGATTGGCGTTGCTGAATATTGCCGCGAACAAAATATCCCTGCGAAATGCTTTTGCACCAAAGACACCGGCGATGAAATTGCAGATAACAACATTCAAGTTCTAAAAAATGATCAAATCGAAAACCATTTAGTGTCTGGTTGCGTTATTGGCACCACGGCGTGGGGCTTTTGTCGTGAAGAGCTAAAAGGCGAGTTCGATTACTTATTTATCGACGAAGCAGGGCAGGTATCTGTCGCAAAATTAATCGGTATGAGCCGCGCCACCAGCAACATCATTCTTATGGGCGACCAAATGCAACTCGGCCAACCAAGCCAAGGTTCGCATCCCGCTGAAAGTGGCCTTTCAATTTTGGATTACTTACTACATGACTCGCCCATTATTCCGGCTAATATGGGCATATTTTTGGATACAACTTACCGCATGCACTCTGCGGTAAACCACTTCGTCAGTAATGCTATTTACCAAGGCCAATTAAAATCCCATCCAGATAATGACAAACAAGTTATACAAGTGCCTGCAAATTACTCAGGTGCGCTTGATAAAGAAGCTGGCGTCATTTTTATCCCCGTAGAACACCAAGGCAATACGCAAGCCAGTGATGAAGAAGTCGCAGAAATTAAGAAGTTAGTACGCGAGTTAATAGGGCGACCCTTTACCGATAAAAAAGGCAACACAAAGCCCATTGAACTTAGTGATATGCTTTTTGTCGCCCCCTATAACCATCAAGTGAACAAGCTAAAAATGGCGCTCGGAGATAGCGCTAAAGTTGGCAGTGTCGATAAATTCCAAGGCCAAGAAGCCCCCATTGTTTTCTTCAGCTTGTGCAGTAGTGATGCCAACGAATCAGCACGTGGCATGGATTTTTTGTTCGATAAACAACGCATCAACGTAGCTATCTCGCGTGCACAGTGTCTGGCGATTACTGTAGCTAGCCCCAATTTATTGAATGCTCTCGCGCAAAATATCGAACAAATGAAAAAACAAAACCTTGTTGCTATGTTGTTTGAATATGGTGCTGATAAATCTAACCAAACTGAAGATGATTTGTTCGCTAAGGCTTTAGCTCTGGTACTTGAAAACAACAATGCATCGGTAGCATTTTTGCAACGATCATTGTGTATTGGATATTCCCGTGCGCAATTACTACTTGTAGCAATGGAAGGGCGATGGGTTAGTGAGGTAAAAGATGACGGCTATCGCCGGGTTCTATCTAGAAATTGATCGGAAGTATAAAGTTAGCCTTTGAACATTAACTGTCTACAAATACATGCGGTAGTTCATATGAGTCAATATTATTCTAGGCTGGTCTTGCATCTTGAGGTAATGTTGCTCAGATTGAGCATATTAAAGTTAGAGTTTTTGATTGGGTTTTACACTGCGTTCAAGTTTCAGGCGCAGCGAACAAAGCTTAAAATTTGATGGGTTTAACCTGCGGTTTTTGAACGCACCTATTAAACAGTGAGATGAAATAATGGAATGTCACAACCGTGTACTCGCCTGTTATAGGGTACATCAATAGAAATTGTAGCGGGACCACAAATTTAGGGCTGAAGTCAGTCTCAGCGGGCTGATCGCACTTGGAGGTGAAAAATGTACGACGCAAATTTAACCGAACAAGAATTGGC
>CAZZEV010000069.1:0-12611 GCA_964653305.1 uncultured Cellvibrionaceae bacterium
AACGCCAGCGTTGAGGTAGTACTCGATGGTTTCCGCGCTGCGAATACCGCCACCAATTTGAATGGGCAGATTGGGATAGGCCTTAGCGATAGCAGTTACCACGCCGCCATTCATGGGCTTGCCTTCAAAAGCACCGTTCAAATCCACAAGGTGCAAACGACGGCAGCCTTGTTCAACCCATTGTGCTGCCATGGCGACGGGATCGTCGGAGAACACGGTGGAATCGTCCATTAAACCTTGGCGTAAACGTACACATTGGCCGTCTTTTAAATCAATGGCGGGGATAATTAGCATCAAAAATCTCTTTGGTTCTGTTTAAGGTCGGGAAGGATTGGGGAGAAGTTTCTGAGACCGTATGCGGCATGGATGCCGCGTCCGAGCCCCCATGGAGGGTTTACGGCGAGTCTCAGGGGCTTCTACCCAATCCGGGGCACAGGCTCTAGGCCTTACCATCCCAATGTAAAAAATTCTTTAGCAACTGCAAGCCTGCGGTGTGGCTCTTTTCGGGGTGAAATTGCACCGCGAACAGATTGCCTTGCGTGAGCGCGGCGTGAAATGGCACACCGTAGTCGCAAGTTGCGGCTACTTGGCTGGCATCGTCGGCTAAAATGTAAAAACTGTGCACGAAATAGAAACGCGCATCTTGTTCAATATCCACCCATAAAGGGTGATTGTTGTGATGCACTTGGTTCCAGCCCATGTGCGGGACTTTTAAGTGATTTCCAGCCGCGTCATGATAGTTTTCGCCGAAGAAGCGTACTTTTCCCCGCAAGATGCCAATGCAATCGATACCGTTATTTTCTTCGCTGTGATCCATTAACGCCTGCATGCCCACGCAAATGCCCAGCACGGGTTTACCGGTGGCGATTTGCTCACGCAACAGTTTGTCGAAACCAAGACGTTTAATTTCCGCCATGCAATCGCGGATGGCGCCTACGCCTGGGAAAATCACGCGATCTGCGGCAGCAACGACAGCCGGATCGGCAGTCACAACAACGGTTTGTTCGGCGGCAACATGCTCCAGAGCACTCTTCACTGAGTGAAGATTGCCCATGCCGTAGTCAATTACGGCAACCGTCTGGCTCTTATTAACAGCTTGAGTCATTCTTTACAGGCTTCCCTTGGTAGAAGGCATTATGCCTTCCATACGCGGGTCTAAACACGGTTTCAATCTGGTGGTGGGCGTTGTGGCCGCGCAGATTGTCTACATGTAGGGTTACGCCAGCGTGGTTGACGAAGCCTTGGAAGAATTCCCAAAACAACTCCACATCAAACTGACCAACACGTTTTTGGGTAAAGGGAATTTGCATGACCAACCCGGGGCGGCCAGAGAAATCGATCACTACGCGCGATAATGCTTCATCCAGCGGTACATAGGCATGGCCGTAACGGCGAATGCCTTTCTTGTCGCCCACGGCTTTAGCAATGGCTTGGCCGATGGTGATGCCAATATCTTCTACTGAGTGATGGTCATCTATGTGGGTATCGCCATCACAAGTTACATCTAGATCAATCATGCCGTGACGGGCGATTTGATCCATCATGTGCTCTAAAAAAGGCACACCGGTATTGAACACGCCTTTACCTGAGCCATCCAAATTGAGGCTGACGCTGATTTTGGTCTCAAGGGTGTTGCGGGTAACTTGTGCAATACGATCTGACATGCAGGACTCCATCGAACCGGAAATGCCCGGCGACACATAAGAAAGCGCAAATTATATAGGCTTGGCGCGATTAATTCACAGCAAACTCACCTCTGACGCTAACTTTTGTACTCTCCCCGAAGACCTAATCCACAAATAAGCAGGACAAGCGCACTCATCACCTACCCCGCTACCGTCGCACAAATATTCATTTTCTCCGTTTTAATATAAAAACTCGGTATTAATCCCAACTTGCGAATGCGCTGCCATGGGTTATCGTTAAGCCATCTGAGACAAATGAGAAACATTTTCAGCGCCTCAGAAAACCCTTAACAACAATTACATAATCAATGAAACATAAATTGAATCGAATTCGCCAATTGATTGAAAACGCCAAACAACACGAGCTTGCTTCACCGCAATTGACCCGTCTGTTAGGCGCGCGCGCTCAATACTTACACGAGGCTATTAAATTGCCGCCCGCCGAGGCTGAAAAGCTACTGGCGCAATTTGTGGTTCGCTATATTGCACAGGTACCTGAGTTTATTGAGGCCATTAGCGAGATTACGCAAGAAGCGGGAATTTTTGATGGCATATTGCCGCTGCTTAATATTGCGAGTGATTACTTTTTAACGCCGCCCGATATTATTGGTCACCACAGCCAGTTGGAGGCGCTGCTCGATGAAGCCTATCTTGCGCACCGCCTGCTAGAAGAAGTGAATGATCGATTTATTGGCTACTGTGGTATTCCACTTGCGCCTATGGATATGACGCGCGCCAATGTGATTGCCCATGAACTTATTGGCGAACCCTATGCCAATGAGCTGGATCAAGCCGTGCTGTTTTCAGCTGAGCTGCTATTGAATCAATACAGTTTTGCGGGCGAAAGTTTTAAACACTATATCGCGCTGCATAAATCCCGCGGCTGGTCGCAGGAGTTAACCCGCTGGCCCTGCTTAACCGAAGATTTGGCGATAGTGTTGGATTTCAGCCATAAAAAACCCGACATTACGCACCACTAAACTCGGCACTAAGCCACGAAATCTATTTATCCAACGGCAAAATCGTAATGACCTGCACGTCTTGCTGTTCTTCACTGTGATTAACGCGGGTTTCTAATTCGCTGGTCGCAATATTTAACCGCATTTCCTCCTTAAAATCGCAATTTACGCATTCGCGAAAATCTTTGCCATCCAGATTAAACACCACAATGGTATCCATGCTGGAGCAGCGCGGGCAAACCGCGCCTGCCATAAAACGACGTTTAGTTGAGTAGGCCATTACGCAGCCTCCTCAACCACAATACCAGAGTGACGTAAGAGGGCATCAATATTGGGTTCACGGCCGCGAAATTGAGTAAATAATTCCATCGGCGTTTTGCTTCCACCTTGCTGCAAAATTTCACGCAAAAAGCTTTCGCCTGTCGCTGCGTTAAAAATACCTTCTTCTTCAAAACGCGAGAAGGCATCTGCCGATAAGACTTCAGCCCACTTGTAACTGTAATAGCCCGCCGCATAACCACCGGCAAAAATATGGCTAAAACTATTTTCAAAGCGATTAAAAGCGGGCGGTTGCACCACAGCCACTTCATTGCGTACTTGTTGCAAAACCTCTTGCGCGCTACGCGGGTGTTTAGCGTCGTATTCTGCGTGCAAACGGAAATCAAATAATGAAAATTCAATTTGACGCAACATCTGCAAACCAGATTGAAAGTTTTTTGCGGCGAGCATTTTATCTAACAAACTTTGCGGTAAGGATTCACCGGTTTGATAGTGACCAGAAATAAGCGGAATCGCTTCTGGCTCCCAGCACCAGTTCTCCATAAATTGACTTGGCAATTCCACTGCATCCCAAGCCACTCCATTAATTCCGCTCACTGCCGCCACATCAATTTGCGTGAGCATGTGGTGAATGCCGTGGCCGAATTCGTGAAAGAGTGTTGTCACTTCATCGTGCGTTAACAACGAAGGAGTTTCACCTACTGGTGGGGTAAAGTTGCAGGTTAAAAACGCGACTGGCAATTGCAAACCTTTTAAAGTTTTGCGGCGCACGCGGGCATCGGCCATCCACGCGCCACCGCGCTTGCCTTCACGTGCAAACAAATCCAAATAAAAACTGGCGATATGCTCGCCATTTTTATGAATTTCATAAAAGCGAACTTCTGGGTGATAGCTATCAAACTCAGTAAGTTGTTTTACCTGAATCCCAAACAAGCGCGCAACCACATCGAACATTCCACTAATCACTTTTTCAGCCGGAAAATAGGGGCGTAATTCTTCTTGCGAGATTGAATACTTTTCTACCCGCAATTTTTCACTGTAATAAGTGGTATCCCACGCTTGTAAATCAGCGCAACCATTAACTTTAGCAAATTCGCATAGCTCAGCATAATCTCGCGCGGCATAAGGTTTTGATTTTTGTGCGAGTGCCTGTAAAAAATCCAACACTTGCTGTGGGCTTTGCGCCATTTTTGTCGCAAGCGAACGTTCAGCATAATTTGCAAAACCCAACAGCTGCGCAAGCTCATGACGCAGCGAAAGTGTTTCCGCGATTATTCCTGTGTTATCAAATTCTGCGGTAAATTCAATTTTATAATCAGCGTTAGTCTTTTGAGAATTGCTTGTAGCGCGAGTCACATTGGCAGTATAAATTTCTTCGCGTAAAGCGCGGTTGTCCGCATACATAATTACAGCGTAGTAAGACGGAAAATCCAACGTAATTACATAACCGCTTAAGGATTTTTTTTGTGCCGCCTGTGCGGCTTGCGCTAAAGCAGATTCAGGCAAACCTGCTAGTGCATCTGCCGTTTCAAAATGTTTAAACCACGCTTGGGTAGAATCTAAAACATGATTAGAAAACTGTGTAGATAATTCTGATAAACGCTGTTGAATTTCAGCATAGCGCTTTTTATGCTCATCACTTAAAGCAACGCCGCCCAAACGAAAATCACGCAGCGCATTATCGACTGCCTGTTTTTGTGCCTGCGATAATTGCGTGTACTCGGTACTATCCGCTAATTGTTGGTAGGCCTTAAATAAATTTTCATTCTGACTTAATTCAGTGCCATATTCGGTTAGGAGCGCAATACTTGCATTATAGGCATTGCGCATTTCATCACTGTTACGCACTGAATTCAAATGACTCACCGGCGACCACGCCCGATCTAACTTATCGCCTTGTTCTTCTAAAGGCGCTACCAATTTTTCCCACGAAGGCTGAGTTAAATTAGCTAACAAATCGTGTAAGTAAGTGCGGCTCTCGTTAATGATTTGACTCACAGCCGGCTCAACGTGTGCCG
Source organism: uncultured Cellvibrionaceae bacterium (assembly GCA_964653305.1). Taxonomy (GTDB): domain Bacteria; phylum Pseudomonadota; class Gammaproteobacteria; order Pseudomonadales; family Cellvibrionaceae; genus Cellvibrio. The sequence continues at coordinate 4,942 of CAZZEV010000069.1, forward strand.
CTTCGATTGCGGAAAAAGGTGGCAATACATGGGATTCTAATAGGGGGTTAGTCACAGGCAACTCCAAACAAATAGATTCGATAAAATATTCGCGTATGATACAGCTTAAAAAATGGCTACGCCTTAAAAACTGGCGCACTTAAAATTTGCTACAGCTTTGAAAAAGAGATTCTTTTATGAAACACAATCAAAACCCTCTAAGCATTCGTACCTACCAAGGCCAGCGCCCACAATTCGGCGCCAAAGTCTATGTTGACCCCACCGCAGTCGTCATTGGCGATGTAGAGATTGGTGCAGACTCTTCGGTATGGCCCTACGCCATCATTCGCGGTGATATGCATTCTATACGTATAGGCGCACGTACCAGTATTCAAGATGGCTCAGTACTCCATATCACCCACGCCAGCGATTTCAATCCTGCCGGTCATCCATTAATTATTGGCGACGATGTGACCGTCGGTCACTCGGTAAATTTACACGGCTGCACCATAGGTAGCCGTGTGTTAGTCGGCATAGGGTCCACTATTTTAGATGGTGCAATAGTAGAGGATGAGGTTGTGATAGGCGCGGGCACTTTAGTTCCACCCGGCAAGCGTTTAGAAAGCGGATTTTTATATGTTGGCTCGCCCTGTAAACAAGCGCGCCCACTCAAAGACAGCGAACGCGCCTTCTTTAAATATTCTGCTGGAAACTATGTGAAACTAAAAGATATTCATATCGCGGAATTAGAAGCCTTGGCTGAATAATTTTATTATCTGCCCATCGTATATTTACCAAAAATCATCTTAAGAATTGATTAGCGCTGACTTAGTATCAAGCATACAACCTATAAATAACGAAGAACCGGGGCTACATAATGTATAAAAGATTACTCCTAACTATTTTTTCAATCACCGCGAGCTTCTCTCAGTTTGCACTTGCCAGTGACAAAACCGCACAAGAGAAATCTCTACTAGAAAATAATAGCGCCAAGCTAATGCTGGATCTTCGCAATCAGCATATAAAATTGGATATTTTTAATAACAACAAAAAAATTATTGCCCTTACCGATATTCGCTTTAACAGTGTTAAAGCCCTGCAGTGGACACTAAAAAAATCCTCAGAAAATTCAGTCACGCTGGAAGGTGAGTTTCCCGCCCATGTGGATTTCTACAACCCCGTTACCAATAATGAACATCGCATTGCGACACTTGTTGTCACTAAAGTAGACGGTGGCTTCCGTATTAATGCTGAACCTAGCTGGGGCCGCACCACCGATCTACAGTTTGATTATTTAGGCGATCATTTTTTTGGCTTATCTGAACCGCTACAGCCCGATGGGCAACTTTCTCCTGATTTAACCGGCAGCAGTGTCAATGTCGATATCAATAGTGAAGATGCTTATCTCCATGAGAATTACGCAACGGCTTATTCAGCGTTTTACATGAGTAGCTTTGGTTATGGCAGTTTCTTCGATAGCTTTGCTCGCGGCCGTTATGATTTAGCCATTAACGGAAAAAATCGCATCGTTCACGACACTGGCAATTTGGATTGGTATGTATTTGTCGGTAAAGATGGTGTTGATATTCAACGCGCCTATTTTTCATTAATAGGTTCGCCTAAATCTGTACCGGCTTGGGGTCTGGGGCCAATGGGTTGGCGCGATCAAAATAATGGCGGTGCACCCGAAATTCTGGATGATGTGAAAAAAATGCGCGAGCTGCGTATTCCATTCACCTCTTGGTTTGTGGATCGCCCTTACAGTGATGGTACACATGCTTGGTCGCAAATGAATTTTAATAAGCTCTTTGCGAGCCCTGCACAATGGATTCAGCAATTGCGCCAGCAAGAAGGGTTGGAGTTTATGACCTGGACGGCAACCGCAACCTTTGGTGATAGTACACTTGGTAAACATCTCGCGGGAAGTTTTTCTTATCTTGATTTGACGGATGCCAAAACCGTTGAAACATTTCAAAAAAATCTCGCAGAGAAACAACACGCTTTCGGCGTAAAAGGCCACAAGATGGATCGCGCCGATGAAGTTTTTCCAGCTGCAGAAGTGTGGGCTGATAAAACAGTCGGCATCGCCAGTCGCCGCAATCAATACTCTTATTTAATGGCAAAAGTTCACGATCAAGCGCTGCGCAAAAAATGGGGTGATGACCAAATGACATTTGCGCGCTCAGCCTACCAGCGCAGCCAACCTTACCTAAGTGCAATTTGGGCGGGCGACCCTCGCACGAGTTGGGAAGGCCTACAAAGTAATTACGCTAACGCTATGCGCGCATCTTTTATGGGCTTCCCAGTGTGGGGAACTGATGTGGGAGGCTACCAAGGCGATGGTTATATTCCAGAGAATCTTTATATTCGCTGGATGCAAGCTGGCAGCATGAGTGGTTTATTTGAAATTAAATTAGATGGTTCTGGTGGCTCTGGCCGCGACCGTATGCCTTGGCAATACGATGAAAAATTTCAAACGTTATTTCGTAATATTTGCGAAGACCGTATGCAATTTTTACCTTATCTTTATTCTCTCGCCAACACCAGCGCGCTTACTGGCGCCATGATGCAGCCACTTGCGTATCGTCATCTGCAAGATCAAAACACCTATACCATTGCCGATCAATTTTATTTAGGCAGCGCACTCTTAATTGCGCCAGTGCTTGATGATGGTGTGAAGCGCAAACTCTATTTACCCAAAGGTAATTGGGTTGATTTTAATAATACGGGGCTGCGTTACGAGGGCGGCAAGACAATAACTGTGGATGCCCCGCTGGATAAATTGCCACGCTTTATTGCCGAGAATTCTATTTTTGTGCAAGGCGATATTTACAAAGGCAGCAATCGCAATTGGAGTACGCAAGCGCCGAGTTTAAGTATCATCGCCAACCCCGCTGCCTCTCAAGCTAGCACCCAGTTTATTTATGTGGATCTACTGGATGCGAATAAACAGAAGCTAATGCGTATGGAACGTGAAAAAAATGCTTTAAGTTTGCATATTCCCGCATTAAATCATGCAAGTGATTTGAGTGTTCTCCTATTGAAAGCACCCAAGTCGGTAGAGGTTAATGGTAAGTCTGCGGTTTGGGCATTTGATGAAAAGACTAAGCGCATTCATTTACCGCTTAAGCCGGCAGAAGATTCAACTGTAAGGATTCAGTTGTAATGAACAAAGCCACTTAAGAAATTTATCGTCATACATAGCCGAGTGTATGACGATATTTATTTAAAAGCCTTCCGCGCGAATTTTCCACGACGAGTTTTTTGGGAAACCAAAATAATCGCTAGTCTGTGGATTTTTTTCTAGCATGATTCCAACTGCGGTCAATAGCGATGAATTAGCGGGAAGGTAAACTGGTAAATCCGCACCTATTTGCGGACAGTGGCCATTAATAAGATAGTGATTATTTTTACTCTTCATCAGCAACAAGTCTACCGCCAATTCTAAACGCCCTAAGCGCGCTGCCGTCATCGCCAACATGGGATAATCCCAACCCCAGATTTTAGTATCAAACGCCCAGGTTTTTAATACGGCATCCAAGGTGTTGTTCATTATTTTGGTGTCGATGTGAGCATCATTTAGAAACGCCGTAGGCGCCAGCATACTCGGATGATCTTCGCGGCTAGCCGGATTATCAAACGTATCTGGAATAGATTCCATCGCCACGTATTTTTCATTTTTTATCGGCAAGCTCGCCAGCGCATTTAATTGCGCCTGCCAGTGCGGATTAATGGCTAAGCCCTGACGAATGCGCCACTGCTGCGCTGTTTCAAGCCCATAACGCCAATAGGCCAATTCAAAGGTGGGGTTGCGGCTTGCGGTGGGCGTATAAATTTCCTGTGAAATCCAAATCGGTGAATGTAACCCAAACCGCTTGCTTGCCTTATCCCATACCAACATAGCTGACATCGCGCGTGCAGTTTCATCAACTAATACAGCGTATTTTTCTAGAGTTTTTTTATTCCTATTTTTTTGAAAATACATTTCTGCCAAATGAATGGCTTGAGGTTGATTCCAAATAATTAGCGGGTTTCCGCCCGGGCTTTCTCGCCCATTTTCGCCAACCATTTTAGGCCAGCGCGCGCCGTCTAATCCGCGGTTTTTTGCAATAGCACGCGCTACATCTAATTGCTGTAAATACCAATCTAGCATCGGCTCAGCCAGCTCTGAACGGTTCCATAAGATCCAATGGGAATAATGTAACCACGCCATCTCGGTGTGAAACTTTCCGTACCAGGAACTTGAGGTTAAGCCGGTTTCTTGCGTGGGAATTTTTGCGCGTGATTGTGCGGCCAATAAATATTGCGAGAGCAAAATACGACGCTGTAATTCATGGGCACGCGGATCACTGCTTTGCGTAAGGTCTACAAATGCACCAGATTTCCAATATGCTTGCCAGTAGGAATTTGCTGACTGCACTGTTTCTGCAAACTTTAATGGCCGGTTTTGCTGTTTGCTCGACGCTCTATATTCCACGGTTAATTCAAATAGCTTGTCACCTTGCGGAATAAGCTCAAATGCATGTTGCGAATTTTGCTTTAGCAGCGCATTACCGCGCCAACTGATAAAAATATTAAAAATTAGATCATCAATTTTACGTTCAAGCAGCAGCGAATTTTTGGTTTGACTGCGAATTACAGTAGTGTGTTCATCTTCATGCAGCCAATCTATATTGGGGGTATTTTTTACCGAAAAGTCATAGCTACGCGGAAACTGGAACTGCACAGATAAACGCGCCGTTTTATTCAGTACAGAATTAATGCTAAATCCAATTGCATCGCGATTGGCATGGGCAGCACTCACGACTTGAACATCGTGATCATCAAGTCGATATCGGCTATTTAATTTCCCGCGCCACAAATCCAATTTTTGTTGGACTTGTGTTAATTGTTGCGGTACTAATTTTTTACCATCTAACATAAGGCTGATGCGCCCCAGTGGTAAATCGTGGGGATTTTGTCGCAGCCATTGTGCTGCCGGCGTATTACTTTGAGTGGGAAATGAAACCTTACGTTCATAAGCATCATATTCTTCGCTAGCCTCAGCGAGATCATATGCTTTGCCAAATTTTGTATGCCACGCCCAGCGAGCTTTTGTTTCCAAGGGAAAACCTGCATTGAAATAATCATCTGCAAAACTTTGCAAGCCAGTTATGTCGGCAGTGAACGCAAATTTTCCGTTGCCCAAAGTAAATGGGCTGCTTTTATCGAGGTTGGTTACTCCTGGAGAAAAATTGGATACTACTATTTGACGATCGATGATTTCAGCATAAACTTGTGCTGCAAACAAAAACATTGAGGAAATAAAAATATGGCTACTGATTTTAAATATGGTTATATATTTTGAAATAGTTTTTCTTAAGAACTTGTACTTTAATTGCGTCATGCGATTAATCCAATTCTTTAGTTCAAATGGGCATTCTGTTGCAACTAAATATTTCAAACGACACTTTTTATAATGATATAGGCTAAAAATTTAATTTGGGTTGATATCTCAGGCAGGGAATACTCTCCTTACAATATCCAATATAAGAATACCTAGTGAAGTGACATTAGTTACCTTTACCATCCTCACAATTCAGCTCTAAGAACTCGTCATGGCTTGGCAAGGTTTTTACCATAGATTGAATTGCCTGCCGCGCCATTTTGAGCGTATCGCTAATCTCTTGGTAATCCATATTATCCACTCGTGGGCAATATTTGTTAGGACGAATTCCCATACCTTCAAAGACAGATTGCCAGCTGGTGCTGCGAAATAATTCATCGGTGCCTTCGCGCACTATGCCGTGACCTTTGAATAAGGCGATGCGCTCTTGTAATGATTCAGGCAACTCCATAGTTTTACAGAAACGCCAAAAATCTGTGTCTTCACGTTGCGTGGTGCAATAGTGCAACACAATAAAATCGCGCACTTCTTCAAAATCAGTTGCCATGCGACGGTTATATTCTTTAATTAAACTGGGGTCGCAATCGCGATCGGGGAAAAATCGCAAAAAGAAATCCATACCGCGCGCAATTAAATGAATTGAGGTGGATTCAAGTGGTTCTACAAACCCAGAGGATAAACCAAGCGAGAGACAGTTCTTCTCCCACATATTTTTGCGACGCCCTGTTGTAAAAGGAATAACCCGCGGATCATTAATACGCGGGCCATCAAGATTTTTTAACAGTGTCGATTTTGCTTCAGCATCACTGCAAAATTTACTGGAGTACACATAACCGTGGCCGGTGCTATTACGCAGTGGAATTTTCCAACCCCAACCCGCTTTGCGCGCGGTGGCGGTGGTGTAGGGCGGGCGCTTTTCTTGCGCAGCAGTTTTCACCACCACCGCGCGATCACAGGGCAAATATTTTGACCAATCTTCAAAGCCCACACCTAAGGTTTTTTCAATCAACAAAGCTTTAAAACCCGTGCAGTCGATAAAAAAATCACCGTGAATCTCTCGGCCATCACTTAAGATTAATTTTTCAATATTACCTGTTTCAGTTTTCGTGACATGGCTGACGGTTCCTTCAGTGCGTTTTACACCGCGTTCGTGCGCATAGGTATTCAGATAATTTACCACCAGCTTTGCATCTAAATGCACTGCGTAACTGGCACCGCCAATGGGTGTATTTTGCAATTGGGTTGGCCAGAAAAATTTTTCCTGCTCTGCCATGACTGAACAGGGTGAAAAATCTTGCAGTGGCGAAGTATCGCCCTGCATGGTGGCTTTTAACCAACACTGATAAAAATCGTGGGAGCCTATGCGTTTGCCAATCACGCCAAAAGGATGAAAATAGGATTCGTTTTTTTGGCGCCAATCAATAAATTTAATGCCGAGCTTAAAACACGCTTGGGTATTTTGAATAAATTTTTGTTCATCAATGCCCAAGTTTTGTATCAAACGTACAACGGGGGGAATTGTCGATTCACCAATGCCGATGGTGCCAAGGTCATCTGACTCCACCAATTCAATTTCACACAAATCTGATTTGAGATGGTAAGACAGCATGGAAGCCGCGATCCAGCCTGAGGTGCCGCCGCCGACAATCACAATTTTTTTAATGGGATTTATATTGGTCATAATATTTTTATACCGCCACGCCGATATTTACTCACTTTTATTTTTACCCATAGGTTTTATTTTCTACTACCAACTTTGGTTTTCTACCAAGAGGCCAGACCCGCTCGTATCCTGTGCAGTAGTGTATTGCCACCTATTCACTTGAATAGCGCGGCGCACAGCGTCTATGGCTTTGTGGCCCGGAAAACTGGCGCGCCAAGCCAAAGAAATTTTACGGACGGGATGAGTTTGCAACGGCCGCGTGACTAAGGCTTGCGATGAAAAAAGGGCGGAGCTCGTTGCCGATGACGGCAAAATGCTGATACCCAAGCCTATAGCAATCATATGGCGCAGAGTATCCAAGCTGCTGCATTCAATGGTGTTATTGGCCGCGGGTTCAAATACCCTAAGTACTTGTTCACGCAGGCATTGTTTTTCGCTTAACAATAAAAAACTTTGCTCGTGCAAATCATCCAATGCGATGATTTTTTTAGCGGCAAGCGCATGGTTGGGCGGCATCACCAACTGCAAGGGCTCGCTGTATATTTCTTGGGTGACCACATCGGGTTCTATAAAGGGCTGTGAGATAAGAATGGCATCTAGCTCACTGGTGCGCAGCTTATGGCGCAAATCGCTGTTGTAACC
>CAZZEV010000070.1:0-12540 GCA_964653305.1 uncultured Cellvibrionaceae bacterium
GCGGTACTGCCTTGTTGCGCGCTGTTGAAGCCATCAAAGATTTGAAAGGCGACAACGAAGACCAGAACGCAGGTATCGCAATTGCACGTCGTGCGATGGAAGCTCCATTGCGTCAAATCGTTGCCAACGCTGGTGATGAGCCATCTGTTGTTGCTGACCAAGTGAAGAAAGGCACTGGCAACTTCGGTTACAACGCTGCGACTTCTGTTTACGGCGACATGATCGAAATGGGTATTCTCGATCCAGCTAAAGTAACTCGCTCTGCATTGCAGGCTGCAGGTTCAATTGCTGGTTTGATGATTACCACTGAAGCTATGGTTGCTGATCTTCCAGAAGATAAACCAGCTGCTGGCGGCCATGATATGGGTGGCATGGGCGGTATGGGTGGCATGGGCGGTTTCTAAGCCTTACCTAAAAAAGCGGCTCTTGTGGCCGCTTTTTGTTTTATACGTTACTCTCGCCGTTCGGCAAATTTGGAATTTAAACAGGCAGTCGTCATCCTCGCGTAGGCGAGGATCCAGCTCTTAAAAACATGGATACCCGCCTGCGCGGGTATGACGATTCCCCAAAAAATTAAGATTGTGTAATAACTATTCATCGTATATTTCTAGGAGAATCCTCATGGCTTTCGAACTACCTGCATTACCTTACGCAAAAGACGCATTGGCTCCGCACATTTCTGCTGAAACCTTAGAATTCCACCACGGTAAACACCACAAAACTTATGTTGATAAGTTGAATGGTTTGGTTCCTGGCACTGAGTTTGAAGGCAAGAGCTTGGAAGATGTGATCAAAACTTCTTCTGGCGGTGTGTTTAACAACGCTGCACAGATTTGGAACCACACGTTTTACTGGCATTGCTTGTCTCCAAATGGCGGCGGCGCTGCTACTGGTGCTGTAGCCGATGCTATCAACGCAGCTTTCGGTTCTTTCGACAAGTTCAAAGAAGACTTCACCAACTCAGCTATCAACAACTTTGGTTCAAGCTGGACTTGGTTGGTTAAAAAGGCTGATGGTTCTGTTGCTATTGTTAACACCAGCAACGCAGGTACTCCGTTGACTGACGCTTCTGTTACCCCAATCCTGACTGTGGATTTGTGGGAACACGCTTACTACATCGACTACCGCAACGCGCGCCCAACTTACATGAACGCTTTCTGGGCGTTGGTAAACTGGGAATTCGTAAACGCTAACTACGCGAAGTAATAGTCGGTCGTAGAGTTCGGTTTCGAGTTACAAAAAACGGGTCTTCGGGCCCGTTTTGCTTTTGGGGTGCTTATTCGCCCTATGTTTGTGGTGGTTGCTACTATAAAATGCCCGTCAGTTTTCTTTTATTTATATTCAGGTAGATAGCTTTATGGAACGCAGAGAACCCACTTTGTCCGGCGGTGCCAATAATTCAAATGGTGCCAACTCTTCGAATAGTGCAAGTACTGATCGCGATGAAGCGCCAATTCGCCGCTCCGCTCCCGTATATGATGAGCCGCGTGCTGGTAGCCGCAGTGCTGTCGCCGATTATCGTGCGCCAGCGTCAGCAAGCCCAGTACCCGCTATTGCGCTGGTGATTGCAGTGGTGGGGGTGCTAGGTGCTGCTTTTCTTGGTTTTCAATTGATGGAATTGCAAGCTAAGTCTGTTAAAGATGCTGCGCGTATTGCTCAGTTAGAAAGTCAGCTTGATGTAACCTCTACCAACTCCACCCAATCTGTTGGCGCTTTGCAAATCAATTTACAAAAAGTCGATGGTGATGTCAAAAAACTTCAGGATGTAGTGCGTAAATTAAATGCAGATCACGAAGCCAAGCTTGCATCGCATACTAAGTCACTGGAAAACGCTAAAGCCGAAATTGGTAACCTAAAAGCTGAAGCGGGTTCGCTTAAACAGGATTCTCTTGCGCATAAAGCAAGCTTTGAAGAAGTGGCCGCAAGCTTTGGCAATGTCGAAAAAAATATTGCCGCGCAAAGTAAAAAAATCGGCGATGTTTCTGCGAGTGTGAACGTGTTGGTAAATCAAGTTAAGAGTGCTGAAGCCTTGGCCTCGCGCATTACTAAAACTGAAGAAGCGATTGATTCAATCGATGATAACCGCCGCGCAATCAACAAAGATTTGCTGCAAATTAAGCAGCAGCTTGGAATAAAAAATTAATTCAACGAGAAATAGAAAAGGCGCATTCTTCGCAGACTGCGCCTTTTTTATTTTCAATACAATTACACTTTGAGTTGATTAAGTTGTTGATCGATATGAATGATTACTTCTTCAATGGTGTCGCTCACCGTTAAAATGTTGGAAGCAAGTTTTCCAAGTTGGTTGGTGGCGTCACCAATGGTTGTGATGTTGCGATTAATTGCCTCTGCAACTTGGTTTTGTTCTTCGGCCGCTGAAGCAACTTGATAAGCACTGTCGGTAATAGCTTGAATGCCTTGGGTTGCCGCCGCAAGCCTTCCATAAGCTTCATTCGCTTCATTTAACGTGTGATTAACTTTATCGGTGTTAGAGCCAATTTTATCAACTGTTTGGCTCACTTGTGATTGCAGTGATTGAATTAAATGTTTAATTTCCTCTGTGGATGCATGTGTTCGTGCTGCCAGGGAGCGAACCTCATCTGCCACCACGGCAAAGCCTCTGCCTTGTTCGCCAGCGCGCGCAGCTTCAATCGCCGCATTCAATGCCAATAAATTGGTTTGCTCTGCAATACCTTGAATAACATCGGTAATGCCGCTGATTTGATTGCTGCTATTGGCAACGGCCATAATTTGATGGCGGGTGCCTTCAAATTCCTGGGATACGCTTTTAAATTCCGTTACGGTTTTTTCAAAAAGTTGCTCAGCGTTATTAAGTGCCGCAGCGGAGTGCTGAGAATCGCTGGAGGTGTTGCCTGCGAGTTTGGCAACTTCATGTGCAGTTGCAGACATTTCATTCATTGCGACCACAACATTTTGCATTTGATCTACCTGTACACCGGTTGCAACTTTTGCAGATTGCGAAACCAAATTCATTTGCTGGCTTTCGTGTTTTAATTTTTGTGAGTCTTGTTTTAATGAGGATATCATTATGCGCAATTTTTCATTAAAGGCATTAAAGCCGCTTGCCATGTCCATTAACTCTTGATGCTTTGTTGCGCGTAATTTCTGCGTTAGGTCGCCTTCACTACCAGCAAGTTTTTGCATCATCTTGCTCATAACGCGAATCGGTTTTGTGGCATTTTTTAGCCAGTAGGCCATGATGCTTACGCAGGAGATTAAAATAACTAATGCAAGGCTAATCATTTTGGTGGCGATAATACGGTTATCCGCTCTTAAATTGTCTGTGATTTCGGTAATGGTGGCGTACGCTAATGCCTTAGGAACCACAATCACAATCGACCATTGAGTTCCAGTGGCGTTTATAAGAATACTTTTTTCAGTAATGATGTTATCGCCTGAGCTGTATTGCTCGGCCGAGTTTTTGTTAATGGTATCTTCTAGGTCGCGATCAATTTTACTCAGGGGTAGGCCAAGGCTATCAGTGTGGGTGTTGCTCGCCAAAATTAAATGGCGGGCGCTTAACAAGTACAAACTGGCTTTTCCGCCATAGAGTTGTTTGGCTTGCGCTAATAATTTTTCTTGAAGCACGGGCAAATTAATATCCACACCGGCCACACCTAAAAATTGGTTGTTCACCACAACGGGGCTAATCATCGAAGTCATAAATGCCGAATTGCCGGGTGAAATCTCATAAAGGTAGGGCTCCATTAAACAGGCCTTTTTGGAGTCTTTGCTGCACAAATACCATTCGGCTTTGCGCTGCCCATTACTATCTAAGGTTGCGTCATATTGGTCGGCAGAATTAATGACTTGCTGAGAAATATTGTTTCCATCACGAACCCAATAGATCCCCATGCTACCTGTGTCAGACGCTAAATCTTTGTTGCCAAGAAATTCGTCATCGCGTCCGTCAAACGTGTTTTTATCAAACTGAGTATAAATGGCTGAAACTATGGGTTGCGCGCTAATCATATTGTGGGTGATTTGCCGAACACTGTTACGCGACAAGGAGATGCCTTCTCCTCCCGTGGATGCGTGCGACATTATATGAGCCAGGCTGGTAGCTACATCAAAACTGCGGTTGAGGAGTGATGAGGTTTCTAGCCCCATGCTATTAGCAATATCACTAAGGCGATGTTGCGTACTTTCTTCCATTGCCTTACTGACATCTCCCATCGTATTGGCTGCCTCTTTTTGCATGGAGTTCCACGCGAGAAGGCTTAGGCTACCCATGCTAAGGATAAGTATGACTGCGACACCAAACGAGAGTTTAAAGCTGAGGGTACGAGTGTCCATTTCCATTACCGATATGATTTTTCAAGGCTGAGATTATTTCAGTCTAGTTAATATCGGCAGATTGGCGAGTCGCTTAAATAATTTGACCCACCAAAAAACGTGAGAATTTCAGCCTGGCAGTCTCTAGGCTGCAAGCGCTGGTGTAGAATGCCGCGTGTTTTTCATCGACATGCAAAAGAGACCCCATTATGCCCACCATAATCCGCCAGCAAGACCTGATCGATAGCGTCGCAGACGCACTTCAATTCATCTCCTATTACCACCCCGTAGATTTTATTCAGGCAGTTCACCAAGCCTATGAGCGCGAGCAAAACAAAGCGGCTAAAGACGCCATGGCGCAAATTCTGATTAACTCGCGTATGTGCGCCATGGGTCATCGCCCAATCTGCCAAGACACGGGTATTGTTACCGTGTTCGTCACCGTGGGTATGGATGTACAGTGGGATGCTCAGCTTAGCTTGACCGATATGATCAACGAAGGCGTGCGCCGCGCTTATCAAAACCCAGACAATGTATTGCGTGCATCGATTCTGGCTGACCCGGATGGTGCGCGTAAAAACACTGGCGATAACACGCCAGCGATCATTCACTACAACATTGTTCCCGGTAACACCGTGGACGTGCACGTGGCGGCCAAAGGTGGCGGTTCAGAAGCTAAAACCAAATTCGCTATGTTGAACCCATCTGACTCAGTAGTGGATTGGGTATTGAAAGTGGTTCCTGAAATGGGCGCGGGTTGGTGCCCACCGGGTATGCTCGGCATCGGTATTGGCGGCACGGCTGAGAAAGCCATGCAACTTGCGAAAGAAGCTTTGCTCGAACCGGTTGATATCCAAGAGTTGCAGGCGCGCGGTGCCAGCAATCGCGCGGAAGAGTTGCGCCTTGAACTGTATGACAAAGTGAATCGCTTGGGCATTGGCGCTCAAGGTCTTGGCGGCTTAACAACGGTGTTGGATGTAAAAGTGAAGGACTACCCAACTCATGCGGCCAACAAACCCGTTGCTATCATTCCCAACTGCGCCGCAACCCGCCACGCGCATTTTGTACTGGACGGCACTGGCCCAAGTTTCCAAACTCCTCCTTCGCTGGAAGATTGGCCAGAAATCACCTGGGAAACCGGCGACGATGTACGCCGCGTAAATCTAGACACCCTCAAGCCAGAAGACGTGCAAGAGTGGAAAACCGGTGAAACGGTTTTGCTGAGTGGCAAGATGCTGACGGGCCGCGATGCAGCCCACAAGAAAATGATTGATATGCTCGCCAAAGGTGAAGAGCTACCGGTTAGTATGAAAGGTCGCTTCATTTATTATGTTGGCCCAGTCGATCCAATCCGCGATGAAGTCGTTGGCCCAGCCGGCCCAACAACGGCAACCCGTATGGATAAGTTTACCCGCACCATGCTCGAACAGACCGGCTTGCTCGGTATGATCGGTAAATCCGAGCGCGGCCAAATTGCGATAGATGCCATCCGCGATAACAAGTCTGTGTACTTAATGGCCGTCGGCGGCGCTGCTTATTTGGTGGCGCAAGCGATCAAATCTGCCAAGGTACTGGGTTTCCCCGAACTGGGAATGGAAGCAATCTACGAGTTCGACGTTAAAGATATGCCTGTAACCGTGGCGGTAGATTCACGTGGCGAATCAGTTCATATCACTGGCCCCAAAATATGGAAAGCCAAGATTGAAGAACAGGCGTTAGAAGTTAAGTAAAAAGTACTCTTCCTCCCCCCATAAAAAACCGGAGCCTTAAAAACTCCGGTTTTTTTAATGGATTAGACTTCCCTTTCGCCCTTTTTGTAGGCATGACTTACCCGCTGGTTAACTCCCGTTTTAATCTCTCTCTAGATTTTCTGCAACCCGCAAATTCCCTGCTACGCTTAAGTCAAAACCTCAGTATGTGTTCGTGTATTTAGGATTAATACATTTATTGTTTATTTAACCAGTAAAACACTTGAGTTGTGTTTGGGTTGATTTGAGAGACTGAAATGCAAGTTAAATCTCTTGTTCTTATTGTAATTGCGTTGGTGGGTGGTTGGGCTTTAGGTGCTTACGTTTATGTTTGGGTAGGAACTTTGTTTTCAGTTGCAGCCATGTTCTATCTCGTCATGCTCCAAGAGGGCAAGAGCAAGAATAACGGTGAAGATGAGAATCTTAAGGCTGCGCGTGCAGAAGCAGATGTCTGCGATGTGCTAGCTGAAACTGGCACAGTCATAAAGGATACGGTGAAAGATACTGCGCGGGGTATGGAAGCTCTGCTGGGGATCCAAGCCGATGCCATTGCTACTTTGTCAAAGGCGTTCAACGGCTTAAAAAGTTTGTTGGAAAAGCAACAAAGTGAAATTAGGGGTTTGCTGTATGACGCAACGCCTTCTAATAGCGGTGCTGCAGGTAAAAATATTGGCAGTCGCATGAGTTCATTTGCAGAAAACACATCACAAACCTTGGGTCGCTTTGTAGATACCACGGTTGAAATGAGTGCAGCCTCAATGGACTTGGTCGAAAAGGTCACTTATATCGCCAACCAAATGCCCAATGTTATGAAGGCATTAAAAGACATTGATCAAATCGCAGCCCAAACGAATTTGCTTGCTCTTAACGCGGCAATTGAGGCGGCGCGAGCGGGCGAAAGTGGGCGAGGTTTTGCTGTGGTGGCAGATGAGGTTCGTGCGCTATCCAATCGTTCCGCCGGTTTTAGTAATGATATTCAAGCGCAGCTTCGCACGATAAATGATGCAATTAGTAGCTTAACAAGTGAGGTGGGCATTGTTGCTTCACAAGATATGTCTTATGTATTGGATGCTAAGCGTGAAGTAGAAATTGCCATTGATGAGCTGCTTGAAAAATCAAAACATGACCAACTTATTGCCAGTAGTTTAGATGATATTTCTAGCCAATTAGTAAGTGCCTTACATGAAGCTATGCGCGGGTTACAGTTTGAAGATATGACCTCGCAAAATGTGCGTCACAGTGTGAATACACTTAATTCATTGGAGCCTTTTGTGCGTACCTTAACGTCTGGGGCACGTAGTTTGAGTGGTATGCGGGCTGCGCTGAGTGAGGAAATAAATACGTATCAAAAAGAAGCAAATACTCGTGCACAAAATCCTGTCTCCGCATCATCTATGCAGAGTGGCGATATAGATCTGTTTTAAATTAATTACACATAAAGGAGTTCATGGTGACAAATATCATTAAAATGCCTAAGCGGTTTGATTATAGCGCCAGCAGTGAATTTAATACTGCAATTGGTGCCGCCATGGGGGAAGACGCATCCGATCCAAAAATTCAACTTGATTGTATTCACATGGATTATATCGATAGTGCCGGTATTGGCTTGTTGGTTATGGCTCATAAAAAGGCAGTGAGTAAAGGTGCAAATATCGAAATTTTTCATGCTAAACCTTCCATTAAAGAGATTTTTCTCTTAGCCAATTTGCAAAAATTAATCAGTATTAAATAGGGCTAACTATATGTCAGAGCTAGAAACACTCCGCTTACCCAACCGATTTGATTATTCGTTTCATCGTTAGTTTGGTGAATTGTATTCTCCCCTAATTGAGAACTTGAGCTGTAAAGAAATTATTTTAGACTTTACTCAAGTGGAATATCTTGATTCCTCTGCCTTAGGTATGATGGTTTTATTGCAAAAAAAATTCTCCACTAATAATAGAAAAATAAGAATTAAAGGCGCGCGTGGTGCCACCGAGGAGATTTTAAAAATGGCCAATATGCAAAAAATATTTGAATTTATTTAAAAATACTATGTTTGAAATGGCCCCGAAAATTTCTCGCATTCTTGTTGTTGACGACGACGAGATGCTCAACTATTTGTTTTGTAGCTTTTTGAATTCTCGTGGTTTGGAAACCTACGCCGCGCACGCCATTGCTGAAGCAAAGGAGTTTTTACAAACAGAGGATTCCATAGAGTTAATACTCTTGGATTACCAGCTAACTGACGGTGTTGGTATGGATCTGCTAGCGCCAAGTGCGCTTGAGACATACCGTTGTCAGCCTCCCGTTATTATGATTAGTGCAAACGAGGAGCCAGAATTTCTAGAGCAATGTTTTTCGGGCGGAGTGGATGATTATATTATCAAGCCTGTAAATCTATCGTTGCTTGCGCTAAAGGTAGAGGCATTAATTAAATCCGTTAGTATGCAGCGCTTGATTCGCCAGCAAAATGAAGAATTAGAAAACTTTAAAGCGGAGGCTGAACGTGAAGAGCAGGTAGCCAAGTTTACTTACGAATATTTGCTCCGCCAAAACTCTTATGCCTATAAAGGCGTAGATGTATGGTTAAAGTCATTCGCTGCCTTTAGTGGCGATATGGCATTGGTGAAAAAATCACCCAGTGGAAATTTATATTTTATTTTAGCAGATGCTACCGGCCACGGCCTTTCGGCGGCCATTACCATAATGCCTGTGGTAACTATTTTTAACAGTATGGTTGCCAAAGGTTTTCATATTCAAAAAATTGTTACTGAAATAAATCGAAAATTAGTGAGCGATACCCCTGCAGATAGATTTGTGGCGGCCATTCTGATTGAGATAAATCCATTTAGGCGTGAATTTAGTGTGTGGAATGGTGGTATGCCACCTGTCCTCTGGATTAACAAAGGGGAAGTGGCGCATAAAGTTGATTCAGGTCACATGGCGCTTGGAATCATGGATGATGATATGTTTGACGCGAATGTGGTCACGCTAGATTTGCCGCAAGAGGGGTGTATTTTAGCGTTTACCGATGGTCTTACCGAGCAAGAGGATGATCAACAATCTCCTTTCTCCTACGACCGAGTTATCAGCATTATTAAACAGCAGCCACAAAATATACTGCAGGAATTATCCAGTCAGCTTTGTGATCACGCAGGTACCGATGATTACACCGACGATGTTTCTGTTTGTATCATTAACCCAGTACAAGTGTTTGAAGATTTATCAGATTCTCAAGTTGTTAAGGTTGTCAGTCATTCTATAGGTGTTACGAATAAGTTTGAGTGGGGCGTTAAATTATCGGGGCAGCAGTTGAATAATTGTGAAATACCATCCCTGTGTAATCACTTCTTGCAGCAAGTTGGTGTTGACCAGCAATTGTGTCAGAAAATATTTGCAGTACTTGCTGAAATGGTTAGCAATGCCCTCGACCATGGTGTTCTCAATTTGCCTTCGTCCATTAAAGAAGGGCCAGATGGGTTCTTGCACTATTTCAGTGAACGTGAAGAGCGGTTAACACACTTAACCGATAAAGACTTTGTAAGCCTTTCTTTACAATGGATTCCTGAAAATGGTAATGGGCGTCTGGTGTTAGAGGTTGAAGATAGCGGCAAGGGGTATACCCCAGTTGAAAGTAGCTACGAGGTAAGTTCTAAGTATTCTGGCAGAGGCACCAACCTTATTAAAAAATTATCCGACTCTGTAGAAATTATTTCTCCAGGTAATAAAATCCGAGCTATTATCAAATAACCTTTTTAATTGTTACCAAGAATGAGAGTAAGGAATTCCTATGAGTAAGCACATATTAATTGTTGACGATTCAGCATCGGTTCGCCAAATGGTTGAGGCGACACTTAAATCATCAGGTTACACAGTAACTGCTGCTAAAGATGGTCTTGAAGCTTTTAATATTTGTAAGACGGCGAGTCTTGACTTTGTGTTGACCGATCAAAATATGCCAAATATGGATGGTCTCACCCTCATTAAATCACTACGAGGGTTGGGTAGCTATGCCAAAACACCGATAGTCGTTTTAACGACTGAGGCCAGCGATAGTATAAAAGCTCAGGGGCGTGCGGCTGGTGCAACAGGTTGGATGGTCAAGCCATTTGATCCGGCAAAATTGTTAGAAGTTGCTAAAAAAGTATTAGGGTAAATCTTAGCTGAAGAGCGTTTCCGTTTTTTGATCGCTTAGCCTCCCCCAAATTGTCATCGCACTAGGACGTTCATTATGTCTATCGACATGAAGCAATTTCACTCTGTTTTTTTTGACGAGAGCCAAGAGCATCTCGATGAGATGGAGCATTTGCTGCTGGAGTTGGATACCGAAAACCCCGACCCAGAACAACTGAATACTATTTTTCGCGCAGCACATTCTGTTAAAGGCGGTAGTGGAATATTTGGTTTCGATGCCTTGGGTTCCGTTACTCATATAATGGAAAGTTTGCTCGATAATGTTCGCCAAGGGAAGTTAGCGATAGACCCACAAATGGTGGATTTATTTTTAAGCTCGGTAGATGTGTTGAAAGGAATTTTAGAGAGCTATAAATCAGGCGCAGAAATAGATTGGTCGAGCGCGAATAGAATCTGCGAACGATTAGAAGCAATTACTCACCCAAAATCAGCAATTGTCGAGCCGGAAAGCGACATTGAAGGCTTCGGATTATTTACGGAACCAGCAACCATTGAAGTTGAAGATGGCTTCGGCTTTTTTGGTGATCCAGTATTACCTTCTACGCAAGAGACCTATGGTTTCTTTGCCGAAGAGCAGCCTGATGTAGCGGTAACCAACTCTCAAAACCTCTCCCAGCCATCAGTTCAACCTGACGCAAATATTGCCACTAGCACAATGACTTCAGAGGTGGTTGATTCAACTACAGCTACACCTTTGAAGAGCGCTCCTAATGTTGCCCCAACAAAATCAAAAGCCGCGGACGTTACGAGTGAAAACAGTTCAATTCGGGTAGATGTCACTAAAGTCGATCAGCTGATCAACTTGGTAGGAGAGATCGTCATAACGCAATCAATGCTTAATTTAATTGGCCAAAGTATTGATGGTGCGCTCGGTGAAAAATTCCAAAGTGTTGCCGCTGAATTGGAACGTAATACGCGTGAGATTCAAGAGGCAGTAATGTCAATACGAATGTTGCCTGTATCCTTTGTATTCAATCGGTTCCCCCGAGTTGTACGTGATTTGTCTACTAAGTTGGGCAAATCAATAGATCTCATTATAGAAGGCGGTGACACAGAGCTCGACAAAGGTTTGACCGAAAAGCTCGTTGATCCACTTACACATTTAGTACGCAATTCAATTGATCATGGCATTGAATCCACTGAAACTCGCATAGAGCGTAATAAGAACCCTACGGGGACGGTTGTGCTTAAAGCAGCGCAACAGGGCGGTAGCATTGTTATTAGTATCAGTGATGACGGAGGGGGCTTAAGTCGCAAGAAAATTTTAGCGAAGGCGCACGAAAAAAATATTGCAGTGGGTGATAACCCTAGCGATGCAGAAGTATGGCAATTAATTTTTGCGCCAGGCTTCTCTACTGCAGATCAAATTACTGATGTGTCTGGCCGTGGTGTTGGTTTGGATGTAGTGAAGCGTAATGTGCAATCGCTCGGCGGAAGAATAGACATAGAGTCAGTAGAGGGTGTTGGCGCGACCTTCACTATTCGTTTGCCGCTCACGCTGGCAATTGTGGACGGTATGTGTGTATCGGTAGGCGATCAAACATTTATTATTCCTTTGGTTAACATTGTTGGATCTATGCAGCCATTACAAAAGGATATAAAAACGCTGGTGGGTGATGATCAATTATTATTGGTGCGAGATCAATACTGGCCAATACTTCCTCTGTACAAAGCCATGCAATTAGAGCCAGATTTTAAAGAAGCGCACAAAGGCATTGCAGTATTAATTGAAGCGAATAAACACAGGTTCGCACTCTTTGTGGATGCCCTTGTCGGCCAACAACAAGTCGTCATAAAAAGTTTAGAGCAGCACTACAGGCGCATACAGGGCGTTGCCGGCGCAACCATTATGGGCGATGGCAGTGTCGCGTTGATTTTAGATGTCGAGTCGCTCGCGGTAACTGTAAATCCGCATACGTTACAGCAAGCTAGTTAAATATTTTTAAAATTTTACACCAGAGGCTACAAAAATGTCTGAAGTTGCCGCACTCCAAAAGGATCAAGAGTTCCTCACTTTTACTCTCGGTGATGAAAATTATGCGCTCGATATTCTTACCGTAAAAGAAATCCGTGGATATGAATCCGTAACTAAAATTGCCAATGCGCCACCATTCATCAAAGGTGTTATTAATTTGCGTGGCGATATAGTACCTATTGTCGATTTGCGAATTAAGTTTGATGTAGGCGAAGCAACCTACGATGAATTTACTATCGTTATCGTATTGCATATACACAATAGAATTGTCGGCATTGTGGTGGATGGTGTCAGTGATGTGGTGAGTTTGAATAAAGATGACCTGCGACCACCACCAGATTTTGG
>CAZZEV010000071.1:0-12087 GCA_964653305.1 uncultured Cellvibrionaceae bacterium
TTTTTTCGCCGTTGATGGCCACTATGTCGCCTTTTTCGTAGGTCAATTCAAGGTAGGTAGCAACATCTGGCGCCTGTTCTGGAGCCACGCTCCAACGCCACATATCATCTTCAGCTTCAGTCCATGGGCTTTCCAATACACCACCCTCGTAAGAGATGTGTAGTAAGTTTGCATCCATAGAGTAAGGCGATTTTTTCTTCTTGTTGAAATCAACGGGGATGTTGTTCTTCTCACAGTAAGCCATCAGGCTCTCACGCGAAGTCAAATCCCACTCGCGCCAAGGTGCGATAACTTTGATGCCTGGCTTAAGTGCGTAAGCGCCCAATTCGAAACGCACCTGATCATTACCTTTACCGGTAGCGCCGTGAGAAATAGCATCGGCACCTACTTCGTTAGCAATTTCAATCAAACGCTTTGCAATCAATGGGCGGGCAATGGAGGTGCCAAGCAGATACTCACCTTCATAAATGGTATTGGCGCGGAACATTGGGAATACGAAATCGCGTACAAACTCTTCGCGTAAATCGTCGATGAAAATTTGCTTAACGCCAAGCGCTTCAGCTTTAGCGCGCGCTGGCTCAACTTCTTCGCCTTGGCCAATATCAGCGGTGAACGTGATGACTTCGCAGTTGTAGTTCTCTTGTAACCACTTGACGATAACTGAGGTATCCAAGCCGCCAGAATAGGCAAGGACTACTTTTTTGATGGTAGACATAGGATGCTCCCGCTATATAGAAATCTGAATCACTAGCCTAAATGTGCGGCGCTGCTAAGCTTTCGCGCTCGGCGAGACTAGTTGGGCGCGGGATTGTACTCGCTGGAGCATTAAATTCCCACACCCAGATAAGGGTTTAGGTGGATTTATTCTGCAGGAATATAAGGCTGGGGTGTCACACGCCCTCGGCATAACTCAGCAGCGACCTCAGAATATCTTTTTGCGGCTCAGTGGTGGTTTCAAGCACGGCCAATTCTGCTGCACGACTCTGCAAATCGCTTAACAATAGGCTGGCACCAGCACTAGCATCAGTGCGACGCAAATGACAAAAGCTACGCCACTTTTGGTATTCCAGAGAACTCAAAGTTTCGGGAAAATTGCGCGCACGATAACGGAAAAGCAATTCACTCAAACGAGCATCCTTAAACACGAAGACTTTAGTCGCAAGCTCAGCGGGAGATGAACGCCTAACCTGCGCCATCAGTTTTTTATCCGCTTCATCAAAAAAGCCACTGTAGAGCATCTGCTCGGGGTCGGTTTTTTCTATGTACCCAATATCGCTATAAAGGTCGTAGAGCTTTTCCTGCAGAGCAGCCTGCTCACCTGCAGATAGATTTCGCAGCTCCTGCCAATGCTGTTCGAGCAGCGCGCGGTCTATTTTTAGACGCGCAGCGGTTGGCTCATCCAGCATAGAAGGCGGCAGGATCATGGGGGATTTATTGAGGTGAATCTCCTTCAAGGCAACCCGCTCTACTCCCGCCGGTAAATCCTCGCTGCGGGTAAATAGGCGTTCGCGAAGCTCATCCGCCGATAAATTCAGCAAATCGCGTGGGCTAGACCCAAGATTAAACGCTATCACCGAATTCTTATTAGTGGGGTGAATTGCCAGCGGCAACATGAGCGCGGCATTGCCATTTTCACCAGGAAAGCGCGATGAGATATGTAGTAACGGTTTATGGTTAGCGATATCAATCAGGCTATTAACAAAGCGCTTGTCGCGCAGGCGATAGGCATAATCGAACAATTTGGGCTGCTGGGTTTTAATCAATTTCGCGATAGCGATGGTCGCGTAGACATCCGAGAGAGCATCGTGCGCTGATTCGTGATTCAGATGATTGGCTGCCGTAAGCATCTCCAACTTAAAACAAGGGCGGCCATCCTCGTAATTCGGCCACTGGATTCCGTCTGGCCGCAGCGCGCGGGTCATGCGCACTACATCAATAATATCCCAACGTGAATTGCCATTCCGCCACTCGCGCTCGTAGGGATCGTAGAAGTTGCGATAGAGCATGTAACGCGTGACTTCATCATCAAAACGAATGGAGTTGTAGCCCACACCGCAGGTGCCCGGGCGACTGAGCTCGGCATGGATTTGCGCGGCAAACTGAAATTCAGGCAACCCTTTTGATAAGGCAACCTGTGGCGTTAAACCCGTGATTAAACAGGCATCAGGCTTTGGCAAGGAATCGGGAGTGGGCCTGCAGTAAATCATCAGGGGTTCGCCGATGACATTAAGGTTTTCGTCGGTGCGCACTCCTGCAAACTGCGATGGCCGATCTTGCGCAGGGACTTCGCCCCACGTCTCGTAATCGTGCCAGTAGAGCGTATTTTGCGTTTCTGATGCAGTATTTTGGCTCATTATTATTCCTTGTAGAATCAAAGCTAAGTAAGGTCAACCTACTTGAGACACATGCAATTTAACACTTGAAAAGCAGTTTCCCCTATACTGCAGTCCATTTTCCAACTTAATTTTCGGACTAATCTATGAGTGATCTTGAAAGTCTTTTCACCAAAAACTTGAAATGGGCAAACGATATTAAGGAAAAAGACCCTGAGTTTTTTTCCACCCTCGCCAAACAACAAGCACCAGAGTATTTGTGGATTGGCTGCTCCGATAGCCGCGTGCCGGCAAACCAAATTGTAGACTTGGCGCCCGGTGAACTTTTCGTTCACCGCAACGTTGCCAATGTTGTAATTCACACCGATCTTAACTGCTTAACCGTGCTCAACTACGCGGTAGAGTTTTTGAAAGTGAAGCACGTGATGGTCACCGGCCACTATGGCTGCGGCGGCGTTAAAGCTGCAATGGAAAACAACAAACTAGGATTGATTGATTATTGGCTACGCAACATTCGCGATGTCTACTACGCCCACCAAACAGAGCTTGATGCGATTGGCGATGAAACACTGCGCCTGCGTCGCCTTTGTGAACTCAATGTATTGCAGCAAGTCGATAACGTCGCACGCTGCAACATCGTCCAAAATGCGTGGGCTCGAGGCCAAGAACTCAGTATTCACGGCTGGGCTTATGATATTCACGATGGTATTTTGCACAAATTACGCGAACCCATCGATAGCATCGAACAAATCCCCGAACAGTATCGTCTCTACTAATTTAAATCATCTCCACTAAACACCGGCTGCTACATAAGCCTGATTCAGCAAGGATGCTAAGCTACCCACACCGCAAAAATCCTCGTCTATACTTCAGCAATATCCCGCCATTAAAAGGGAAAACCCTAGGCGCGAGACCATAAAACCACGCTTGCTCCTATTCGCCACCACTAATCAAGGCACAGCTTAGATGCCAGTAACGACGGACTTATACACTCCTCCGGCAACAAAGTGCTGGCACCCAAAACAATACTTACTCATATGTGTTGTTGCGCTCTTCGCGCTTTTTTTCGCACTCATTACAGCAGTAGAGCTAACCGCTAAACAACAGCAATTACGCGAACAAAGTCTAATGCGCGGCAATCTCGCCGACAAAACTAACGAAGTACGCACCCTGCTGGAATACGAACTGAACTCCACACTGCACCTTGCCACCGGTTTAGTCTCTTATATCCAATCCAAGCAAGGCGTTTTGGTCGCCGCCGAAATTGATCCTTGGCTCACCAACTTACAGGAACGTGCACAACACATTCGCAACATTGGTATAGCGCCTGGCAATAAAATCACCCATGTATACCCTCTTGAAGGGAATCAAGCTGCACTAGGTCTTTATTACCCCGACAGCAAAGAGCAATGGCCCGCAGTAAAAACCATTATTGCTAACAGGCGTCCAATGCTCGCAGGACCGATACGCTTACAACAAGGCGGCCTAGGATTGATTTACCGTATTCCGGTCTTCCTTAACAGTGAGACCTACTGGGGACTGGTCAGTACAGTCTTAAATTTTGATGCTATTTACAATGCAATTCACACTCGCGCCGAACAACTAGGCATAAAAATAGCCATTAAAGATCGTGATCAGAACGGGGAAATTCTATTTGGCGACACAGACATTATTGCTAATAACGAGCTCAACTTAAGTATTCCGGGTAGGAACTGGCAAATTATTTCCAGCCAAAAAAATATGGAAGCACCTAGCCTTATCAACACCACACGCGTAAGCGGCTGGTTAATTACCCTGGCGATAAGTCTACTCTTCAATTCTTTTTTACGTTCACTTGCTCAGCAAAACCAAATCTTGCGCGAACTCAATGAAAGTAAATTTCGTTTCTCGCAAGCATTTAAATTTGCACCACAAGGCATTGCATTAATCAATTACACTGGCGATTTAATCAACTTCAACAAAAGCCTTTGCAACAGCCTCGGTTACGACCAAGATGAGTTATACGAAAAAAACTTCTTTAACCTGATAACAGAAAATCAACGCGAACGCTTAATGAAGATTATCGAAGGAAATTATTCTAAGTCCGGCGAAAATCATCAATATGAAACAACACTGCTACACAAAAATAGACATCCAGTGAATGTCATTATCAGCCTTGCGCCTACTCAGACCAATACCCATAAGAGTGATTGGATTGTGCAGATTATTGATATCAGTCATCGCATTGTTTATGAGCACCTCCTACAAGAAGAGGCCAGCTACAACCAAAGTATTTTGCACGCAGTTGTTGATGCCATAATCACACTGGATGAAAAGGGCAATATTCGTTCAGTTAACCCAGCGGCCAGTCATATTTTTGGGTATAGCGAAGATCAATTTATTCATCATCACATCAACAACTTTGTGCAAGACACCGAGTCGGGCAGCGTCATGCATCACATTAAACAACACAGTGATAGCAACAATATTAATATTAAAATCAATCACAATATTATCGGCCTTAAATTAAACGGCGAAGCGTTCCCCATCGAACTACAACTGTCATGTATTCATCGCAAGCAAGAGAAATTATTTATTGCTGTGGTGCGTGACATAAGCAAATAAATACTTGGGAACAGCGCAAATGTTATTAAGGCCAATAGTGAGGCAGATCAACAACCACCCTATTGAGTTGCTTGGCTTACAATTTCTCACACACTAGAGTGAATATGGATACACACAACCTGGATAATGAAATACTACTAAAAACTCAATCACTGTCATTGACTGAGGAGCGTGTACGCGCACTCTATCGAGGCATACCGCTATCCATCAGCGTCACCATCACATTAGACCTTTTATTAACCATATCCAA
Source organism: uncultured Cellvibrionaceae bacterium (assembly GCA_964653305.1). GTDB lineage: Bacteria > Pseudomonadota > Gammaproteobacteria > Pseudomonadales > Cellvibrionaceae > Cellvibrio. The sequence goes on from CAZZEV010000071.1 coordinate 5,188, forward strand.
CTGGAAAGTTATAGGTCAGGGCGATCTTATTTTGTGGAATATTTTAATGTTCTGCGCGATGTTTCTACGTACGGTTAATTGGTTTTTATGGCGCAATGCAGAGGCCAATTTCAGCGCACACTATTGGCTTATTTTTTTTCGCGCGGGCGCGCTACTCGCAGGAGCCATGTGGGGCAGCGCATCCTACTTTATGTTCGCTGATTACAATACAACCTACCAAGCACTACTCGCATTTACCTTAGCAGGAGTTGCGAGCGGCTCACTCACTTCGCTCGCTATTGATAAATTTTCTGCTGTTGGCTTTGTAACACTCGCGATACTACCACTCAGCATCCGGTTACATGCAGAACAAGGCCAGATTGCCATATCAATGAGCATCATGGTCGCACTTTTTATAATTTTTGTACTTTCCGCTGCTAAACGTGCACGCAAGCAACTAGAACAAAACTTTTCGCAAAAAGAACGGATTATTGAGTGGGGCAATGAACGATTGCAGCAACAACAATTCAGCAGAATTATTAGCGAAGCGCAAACGCTTTTTATTGCAGGAAACGGTGACAAAGAAACGTTTGAAAAGCTTTTAGCTGATACTCTCAGCATCGCCAAGAGTCAATTTGGCTTTATAGCCGAAACACTCCACTCAGATTTAAAAGTACCCTACTTAAATATGCTGGCAATGACTAATATCGCATGGGATAAAAATAGCGAATCCCGCTATCAACACTATAAGACCCAAGGCATGATATTTACCAATTTAAATACACTTTTCGGCGCAGCTCTTACCACCGGAAAGCCCATTATTAGCAATATGCCTACAAGCGATATGCGCGCAGGAGGAATACCAAAAGGCCACCCAGCTCTCACCTCTTTTATAGGCATACCTATTTTTAATCAATCACAACAAGTTGCTATGCTGGGCTTAGCCAATAAAATTGATGGTTACAAAGATGCAGACATAGAAACCTTAAAACCTATCACCCAGTTAATCGCGCAATTTATGATTGCCATAGGTCACCGCCGCCAACACCTTATTGATGAAGAAAATATTAAACGCCATTCCAAACACACCCAAGCCATTCTGGATGGTGCTTTTGACGGCATTATTACTATTAATGAGCAGGGCGTGATCGCAAGCTTCAACCGAGCAGCAGAAGTTATTTTTGGTTACCGCGCAGAGCAAATTATTGGCAAAGATTTATTGCAGTTAATACCAAAACAGAATCGCAATTCAAACACTGAGCAAAACCCAATAAAAAACATTAAAGACAGTTTAGGAATAGGACAAGAACTTATTGGCTTAAGAAAAAATGGTAAGGAATTTGAAATGGAGCTAGCATTGTCAGCCATAGAAGAGGAAGGCGAAAGCTCCTATGTTGGTGTTATTCGTGACATTAGCGACCGCAAGCATACCGACAAATTAAAAAATGAATTTATTGCCACTGTGAGTCACGAATTGCGAACTCCATTAACATCTATTTCTGCATCACTCGCTATTATTGAGAGCGGAACGCTAGGTTCACTCCCCGAAAAAGTTAATAAATTAATACAAATAGCAAAACAAAACAGCTTTCGCCTACAAAATCTGATAAATGATTTACTCGACATGGATAAGCTACTATCCAATAGCATTAAATTAAATCATAGTAAATTTGATGCTGTTGCATTAGTACAAAAAGCCATGACTGAAAATCAATATATTGCTGACAAGTATCAGATTAAGTTTCAAATTATTAGTGCAGAAAGTGATTGCAACATCTTTGCAGATGAAGCCCGAACTCGGCAAGTACTCGCTCATTTGCTATCAAATGCAGCCAAGTTCTCCAAGGCTCATATGGTGGTCGATATATCTATTTCCAAGCACAACAATTTTACAAAAATTTCAGTCGTTGATCACGGCACAGGAATAGCACCAGAACTAAAGACCAGTATTTTTAGCAGCTTCACTCAAGGCGATAGCTCCAGCACAAGACAGAAAGAAGGCAGTGGAATTGGGCTCAGCATCAGCAAAGAATTAATTGAAAAAATGGGTGGAAAAATAGGTTTTACTAGCAGCCTAGGACAAGGAAGTTGTTTTTATTTTGAGCTTCCTAAGGCATCCTAATAAGATGCACACTCTTAAATCTATAACGCAGTGAATTATTATGGCTTCAGAAAAAAGTAGTTTTGAATTACATCTTGAAAAACTAAAAAGTGAATACAGCGCTCAATTACCTGCAAAGATCTCAGCAATCAAATCTGATTGGCAACTGCTGAACAATACTTGGCAAAGCGAGCTCATGGTGCAGCTGCATCGCAATGTCCACAGTTTAATTGGCACAAGTGGCACCTTCGGTTTCACTGATATCAGCAAAACCGCACGCACCTTAGAAGAACTCTTTAAACCCTTATTAGCCCAAAAAGCAGAAGACCATACAATAGACCCAAAACTATACGAAGAAGCAATGAATATTATTAACACCATTTCAAACTTAATTTCACCACCGATCCCAGAGCCATCTCATAATGATGCCCCAATAAATCCAAACGATTCAAGCTCTGATTTTAGTGCACTAGGAGCGCAACTTTCACAAGTTCACAACTCAGGAACTGTTGCGCAAGATATATTGATTTATTATCTCGACCACGAAATTGCTACGCCAGACGTTTTCCTGCAAAATCTTTTGAGCTATGGTTTCAAGTCAAAACATTTTCGCACCATGCCGCAATTATTAGATGCGGTGCAACATAAAAAGCCGAGCTTGATCATTATCGACTTGACCCTACCCAACACAAAAGTTGAAAACACTTTTGATATCGCACACACATTTGTTCAACGAGGGATAAAAGTATTTATTTTTTCAGGAAAAGATGACTTCGCTAGCCGGCTACTTTCTGTACGCGCAGGCGTTCACTCCTACATAAGTAAACCTGCTGACATACCCGCATTAGTGGGCATGATTCGCAACCACCTTAATTTAAACATTAATAAGCCTACGCATATTTTAATTGTGGATGATCAAATATCTGTTGCGGAATTCTACGCTGCCATTCTCGAACAGGCAGGAATGGAAACCACAGTAGAAACCAACCCCTATAACGCGCTATCAGCAATGCAGACCATTGGGCCAGATTTACTTTTGCTAGACCTAAATATGCCAGGAGTAAATGGTGATGAGTTGGCCGCTGTTATTCGGCAACAAGAACAATATCAAAGTACTCCCATTTTGTTTTTATCTGCAAATGCAGATCCCGACAAAAAGACATACCTCCTAAAAATAGGCTCAGATGATTTATTATCAAAAGATATTCCACCTGAAGAATTAGTGCGACATGTGAAAAGCCGTGTTGAACGCTCTAAAATTCTAACCGCCATGATGTATCAAGACAGCCTTACCGGCTTGCTCAACCATGCACAAATTCAACTCGCCGCTGAGCGAGTATTCCAACATTGCAACCGCAAAGGCTCAACTTTTACAATTGCTATGATTGATATTGATAAGTTCAAGTCGGTTAACGACACCCATGGGCACTTAACCGGTGATCGCGTTATTAAGGCTTTAGCACAGCTACTGCAACAACGCTTACGTGTAACCGACTATATTGGCCGTTTTGGTGGCGAAGAATTTTTATTAGTTATGCCTGATATAAATATTAACGACGCAGGCAATTTGCTTAACGGATTACGCAAAGCCTTCAGCCAAATTAACTTCAAAGAAAATGGCGCTAAATTTAACGTAAGTTTCAGCGCAGGTGTGGCCAAAAATACAGGCATGTCAAACTTCATGGATCAAATTAAAGTCGCGGATGAGGCACTCTACAGAGCTAAAGAACGAGGTAGAAATGTTGTTTGCGCCAGCCTTGGAGGAGAGGTTCAGTAACAGACATGGTAAGTATTACCTTGCCATAAACAATAGCCAGCAAGAGTAAGAATTTTATAGGCGATTTCCCGTACCCATGGATTTTAATTTTTCCAAAATAGCGTCACCCATTTTGTTTAGCTCTACGGTTTTATCTACACCGCCAATATGCACCGCTTCTTTTGGCATTCCATAAACCACACAACTTTGCTCATCTTGCGCAAAGGTATAGCCGCCCGTATTGCGAATATCCAGCATACCTTGAGCGCCATCTTTGCCCATTCCTGTCAGCAAAATACCTATTACGTTTTTCCCTCCTGCTGACGCAACAGAGGCCATCATTACATCCACTGCGGGGCGATGGCGATGCACTGGCTCAGCATCTGACAATTTGGTTACATAGTCTGCCCCATAACGCACCACCATCATATGGTGTCCTCCGGGTGCTAAGTAAGCATGCCCCGGCAAAATACGCTCTCCCCCCTTAGCCTCTACCACATGCAACTTTGTTAATTTATTTAAGCGCTCCGCAAAAGTTTTGGTGAAGCCTGGAGGCATGTGTTGAGTCATTACAATACCAGGAACACCTGCTGGTAATTGCATCAGTAAATCTTTAATAGCTTCTGTACCACCGGTAGATGCACCGATTGCAATAATCTTCTCGGTACTTTGTAATCGGCTGGCGATAACTTTTTCTTCAGGATTTGCACCTCTTGATTCAACACGCTTAGCAATAGGTTTCACTCGAACAGAGGCAGCATCTGTCAGCTTTTCAATAATGAGCTCGGCGTATTCTCGCAAACCTTCGGCTATGCCGAGCTTTGGCTTAGGAATAAAATCAACAGCACCTAATTCAAATGCGGTTAATGTCGCCTCAGCTCCCGCTTCGGTGAGCGTAGAGATCATAACAACAGGAGTGGGCCGCGCAGCCATGAGTTTTTCCAAAAAAGTTAGGCCATCCATGCGCGGCATTTCTATATCAAGTGTAATCACATCCGGAGAGAACTCTTTAACCATATCACGCGCGACATAAGCATCAGGGGCAGCTCCTACCAAAATAAAGCCCGGAGCATTGCGAATAATTTCAGACAATAAACTGCGCACCAATGCAGAATCATCTACAACCAAAACTTTAATCGCCACTTTTTCACCTTTTATGAAACTGCCATTCCCGCTAACCCTGAACGCAACGCAATCAAGGGTGTAAACTTATACAAATAACGCTTCAGTTTACTAAAACAAATCCACATCGCCGCTCTTGGGAGCGTATTTAACCCGCATACGGTATTCGCTTTCACGATCGATAATAGTGCTGTTGTGTACTGATTTAATTTTTCTTACCATGACCTTACCGGTATCAGGGAAGAAATAGACCTTGCGGGGAAACTCGTCCAACAAATCCTGCGCAACGATGGGAATACCTTCGTTGTGCAAATAATCGAGCACAAACTCTGCATTGCGCTGCCCAACATTGTTAAGCACCATACCCCGCAATACATTTCCACCGCCAAATACTTTTGCCTCCAAGCGATTTCGATTGGCGCCAAGTTTCAATAAGTGGTTAATCAAAATTTCCATAGCATAAACGCCATAGCGCGCGGATTCAGTAAGCAAACCCGATTCATTACTTCCATCGTTAGGCAACAAAAAATGGTTCATGCCGCCGGCACCGGTGTACTTATCGCGCAGACAAACCGCAACACAAGAACCTAACACCGTAACAATTAATTTATCCCCAGTAGTAACGTAGTATTCACCCGGCAGAATCTTTACAGCCTCTTTATCAAAGTGGCGGTCGTAATAGGTATTGGGAGCAAGGTGCTCGTTATTATCGTAATTCATTCACGCTGTCCTGCTTTGAATTAGCCGCGTGTACATAAGTGGTCTTCCCAATCAGTTTTACCAAATGATTAGCTGACGTAAAACTTTCCGAGTGCCCCGCAATATACAATCCATCTGAATTTAACAATTTCATCATGCGCGATAACAACTTTAATTGTGTTTCTTTATCAAAATAGATCATCACATTTCGGCAAAAAATTATATCGAATCCCGGCTTCAAATCCCATGTAGCATCCAATAAATTCACTTGACGAAAATCAATTAAATTCCGTAAAGCAGGCACTACCTTAGCTTTACCAGAATTTGCGCCCTTACCCCGCTGGAAAAATTGCTTTTTCCTCTCAATCGATACTGTCTCCAAGCGCTGCAATGAATACACACCTGCACTGCCCTCCTTAAGCACATTACTGTCAATATCTGAAGCGATAATTTCAACCGGAGGCTCATAAGTACCGTAAGCCTCTGCAAGTGCCATCGCAATTGAATAGGGCTCCTCGCCGGTACTTGCTGCAGAGCACCATACGCGCATTGGCCTACGCTGCTGCTTCATTTTTTCAGCAAATTTTGCAAGTATGTCGAAATGATGTGGCTCGCGAAAAAAAGCCGTTAGATTGGTGGTTAGCGCGTTAATAAACTCTTCCAACTCATCATCGTGTTGATCAAGGTAGTTGAGGTAACTGCCAAAGTCTGGCAGGCGTAGCGCGCGCAAACGACGCGCCAAACGGCTGTATACCAATTGCTTTTTACTATCCGATAAATTAATGCCTGCTTTTTTATATAATATCTTTCGCACACTCTCAAAATCAGCAGCACTGTATTGGAACTCGCGTTCATTGCTAACACTAGCCATGCGTGTTTCCTAATAATTTAACAACCCAAATAGACATTATGCGTAATCTTGAATTCAACGTAGTGAAAGCTCTGCCTAAAACGATTCCCACTCATCATCTTGATTTTTAGGTGGCGATAATTTTTTACTGCTACCCCCTACTCGTGGCGATGATGCCTTAGATGATGATAAACGCGCCGCAGGTTTATGGCTTTGGCGTGAGGAATCATTCGCCAAACGGAATTGCGATACACGCTGTGTTAGCTGATCAGCTTGTGACTGAAGACTTTCTGCAGCTGCAGCAGCTTCTTCAACGAGAGCAGCGTTTTGTTGCGTCATTTCATCCATTTGTGAAACGGCCGTTGAAACTTCTTCTATTCCCGCCGATTGCTC
>CAZZEV010000072.1:0-4759 GCA_964653305.1 uncultured Cellvibrionaceae bacterium
TCACCTGTTGCCGGAATCTTCAAGGCTATGTCGTCGTTAGAACCTTGAACCAAATCCGTTGCCACCCCAAGGGCAGCTTCGGGTGCACCTAGGTTTGGATTTGACCAATTGGTTTCAGCGACTTTAAAGACGTAATCGCCAGCAGAAAGGGTTAATGAAAGGGTGTAGAGACCCGCACCTTGGTAGGTAAAGCGGTTGCCCGCAGCAGCGTCCCAACCCGTTGCAGACACGGTTCCACGCGCATAAATTGGCGTGCTTTTGAAGATGTCATCGAGATAAACCTTCACGACGGGTGCAGCAGCTTTACGCGTATTTACTTCAAAGCGATAGGTGCCGGCCGTGGTGATTTTGATCGGAATGTTATCGTTGCTACCCTGCACAATCGATAATTCACTGCCCAAGCTAATCGCAGAGGAAGAACCCATGTTGAAGGTGCTCCAATCGCTTGAGGCCACTTTGAATACATAGTCACCGGGCGTTAAATCCAGCTTCAAGGCATAGATGCTGTTGCCTTCGTATACCAGCTTGTTACCTGCACCAGCGTCCCAGCCCGTTGCGGACACAGTGCCACGCAGATAAACCGCCGTTGCGCCAAAGGTATCGGGATTGGTCACCGTCAAGATGGGTGCACTCGTGCTTTGCAACGCGTTCAACTCGAAGCGATAGGTACCCGCCGTGACTAGGGTGATTTTCAAATTGTCGTTTGAACCCTGCGTCAAAGTGACCGGTGAATCTACTGCAACCACTTGGCTTGAACCCAAGTTGGGTAGGCTCCAATTGGCCTCTGCAATTTTGAATTCGTTGGTGCCCGCAGGAACATTGAGTACAACGGAGTAGATGCCGTTGCCTTCATACTTCATGCGATTGGCTGCCGTGGCATCCCAACCGGCTGGCGACACACCACCGCGCACATAGATGGCGGTATCACCGAAAGGAACCGGTGGCTCATAGCCTGAGGTAGCCGTTGCTGAAAGGCCTGCCCCTTGGGCTCCAACCTGCGTTTTAACGAACACCGCAGCCGTGTAAGCAGGCACCATAAAGGTACCGCCACCAGCACCTTCAGTGAAGGTAGCTTTGCGCACAGCATCATCCACAGAGGTTTTTTGAACACTGTGTAAGGTGAAACTCGCTGAGGTCAGCACGCGTTGCGATACAGCAGTCGCTGAACCGTTAAAAATCACCACAATGGCATCTACGGCGGGGTCTAGATCCGCACGATTAGTTTGGTTACCAGTAACCTTGCCCGCACCGTCATCAATGCTCATCACAATCAAGTTATCTTTTTGGGTTACACCACCATCGTGGAAGCCAACACGATCCATAACATCGGCTGCAGTGGTTAAGCTAAACAACGGGCTGCTTTTACTGATCTTTAGCAACTCGTTGAACACATCGGATGACTTTTGAATCAAGAGTGGTGTCGGCTTAGCGTGCTCGTCAGCAAACGCCAACAGAATATTGGCATCTGAAGTATCGCTGGCTGGCGGTAAACCCACTTTCCAATTGTTGGTCTGCTTGGTGAAATCCAGCACATTGAACCAATCGCCCGCGTTGTAGCTGTTAGACGACATGGACTTGGAGCGCAGAATATCGCTGCCCGCTTGAATGAAGGGAACACCCTGACTCAAGAGCGGAATCGCGAGGTTTAAATCCTGAATACGTACACGGTTCTCGATGCTGGTGTTCGCCGGCAGCGCATTGGGTTTATGCATCCAGTCCCACAGGGTTTCGTTATCGTGTTTTTCAACGTAGTTAATCGCTTCTTGAGGGTCTAGGTTGTAAGCACCAAGCGTGCTTGCTTTAACGGTCTTGCCCGATTTCGCCAAGAGTCGGAATTCAGCCAAGTTACCCGCCAAACCAGCACGTACGCGGTCCAAGCTACCGCCATTGACTAACGCCATCTCGCGCACAGGGTTACGTAAGCGATCGTTAAAGGTGCCTATGCCAGTACCTGCTAGAGGAATCTGCGATGCGCGCTCAGCGATGCGGTCGCCAGAGCTTCCACCACCCGCTGTCCAGGCCTCGGCGTAGAAGTAATTATCGGGATCAACGGCTTTTACTGCCGCCTGCGCCGCTAAAAGTACGGATTTGGGCATATAGCCAGATTGGTCAAAACGGAAGCTATCCACTTTGTAAGCAGACGCCCATTGGACGAGTGAATCAGCCACAAATTTACCGGCCATGACGTGTTCAGTCGCTGTGTCTGGGCCAGCACCGGTGCCAGTTTCCACCACGCCTGAAACAGGGTTTTGACGGAAGTAATAGCCGGGAACAATCTTATCGAAGGTTGAATTGGCAGTTTTTACACCCGCCGCCGCCATGTGCGGGTAAACCACATCGTACACAACGCGCAAGCCAAGATTGTGCAACGCCATGTTCATAGCGCGCGTTTCCAGAATACGAGTCACACCCATTGGGTTGGTGGCGTAGCTACCTTCTGGCGCGTTGAAATGCTCTGGGTCATAGCCCCAGTTGAAGGAGTCGAAGTCTTTAAGGGATTCCATCAATGAGCGTTGCTTGTCAGAATCACCCGCGTACTTTTGCATCACACTGCGCAGCGTCGCATTTGGCTTTTCTACGCCGTTACACACAATGGCAGAATCACGCGGGCTTTGTGCCGCACACAACTCAAACACATAGCTATCCAAGTTAATGAGATCGCTCGGCTCCTCTTTGATGGAAGATCCATCGGCAATTGGGAGCAAGTGAACATGCGTCAACCCAGAATCCGCTAGGGCTTTCAAGTGTTTTACGGGTGCTGAATTGGTATCGGTAAAGGCCAAATACTTGCCGCGATGCTCTACCGGAGTACTTTGGTCATTTGCACTGAAATCACGTACATGGGTTTCGTAGATAGACATGGATTCCGGTGTGGCAACGACAGGCACTGTGTGATTATCCCAACCGCTTGGTTTGACGTCGGCATCATTCAAATCCACAAATTGTGAATGCAATCCGTTAGCAGACAAACTGATAGATTCAGGGTCGGTGGTTTCTAACACTTCAGTTTTGTTGGTGAAGGCATTAAACACAGTCACACGGAAACGGTAGAGCTTGCGATCCAACTCTGCTTTAGGCGCGCTGTAGCTCCAAATGCCGGTAACCTTATCTTCAGTCATTGGCTTGGTGCTCTCAATCGCCAAGGCGTTACTGTAAACCCGCAATTCAACTTTGCTCGCAGTAGGCGCCCAAACAGACACACCTGTATTGCCAGATTTATAACTCACGCCAAGCTTGGCCTCGTTGGCATCATTAGCACCCGCGGTATAGAGCGCATCCAACACGTGTGCAGTTTGTAAACGTGTGCCCACCAAATTGCCGCTGGAAGTTTGGCCCACAATTACCAACTCTTTCTTGAGCAAACCCTTAATCACGTCGGCACTCAAATTCAGCGAGTAGGCTTTATAACTTTTCAAATGTGGAACCAACGCACTTTGATCACTGGTTACTGAGCGTGAAGACAAAGTGGCCACCACTGTGCCATTGGCAACCGAACCATCATCGTTTGCAGTAATTTTTGCGCCGTCATTTGCCGCGTAAAGTTTTACGCTGGAGACATCGCGGTCCCACAAAATGGTTGAGGTATCAATCCAGTGTGCAGCGATATTTGAAATCGCTAACTTGGGTTGTTTAAATGCTTCGCAGACATCGTTAATACAAATTGGCAAACCGCTGGTGCGGCTGTTGCGCAAATCCGATGGATCAGCGATCACAAAATAGCGGCGATCAAACGGGCTTCCCGTTGCAGCGGTAGCAATAGTTAAATCATTGGTTTGTTTCGCTTGACCTGCACTGCGAATAATAAAATTGCCACAGGTGCCACCCGGCGCGAGCTTAACAATAAAGTAAGCGCCGTAGATTGGGTCTGGCGTACTGCTGGAAATAACTTGAGATTCATCGCCCCAACCTGAACTCGGTGTAAGCCACGTTGGGCTGCATGACTGCCAGGTATAGAGTGTGTAGCCTGCGAAATTTTTATCTTCTTTGTTGAAGTAAATTACCGCTTCATCCGCCGCCACAGTTGCGGGCAAGGTTGGCAATTTAAAATCAGATTTTACGCAGGCGCTATCGGGCGTAGCGCGAATAAAACCATCGGCGCAAGGTGGCGGTGGCGGCGGCGCACCGCAGGAACCATCGGCTAAAACAATTTGAAAATTTCCACAGGTTTTTATAGGCGTTGTATCACTGCCTGTGCCACTCGCACCGCCACACCCGGCAAGGCCTGCAATAATGCAAACCAAGCCGAATAGGCTTAGTATTTTTTGATAATTAAACATCTGTTTCGTCTCCACAATGTTATTTTTTTAGCTGACTTTTGAAACTGGAATTTGGAACGGAAATTCGGAACTAAAATTCGAAACTAAAAGTGACGCAAGAAAATCTGCAAGGAGCCAATCAACGTCATCTAACTAAAAAATCAAACCGAACTTAAAGTTTTTTGAATTGTAAGATCTCTGTTTTCAACGCCGGCTTATAAAGCTGGCAGTACCAATAAAATGTTAAATTGTGTACTAAGCAACCCACAACAGCATGCATACGTATTCAACAGAGTACATACGTATGCAGTCAGAAAAAAATATCGGAGGAGGGGAACTCTCGTATTAAAACCAAACCTAGCGGCTGGTCACTGACCTGACTGCATCGCTCAAATTGAATTTTGCTTAAATACTTGAAGCGCTGAAAAATTCAGTTCAAATGAAAATTTGCGATAAGCAGATTGTTTTACGATTAACATTGAGAGATGAATTACCCTTTTTGT
>CAZZEV010000072.1:4859-12083 GCA_964653305.1 uncultured Cellvibrionaceae bacterium
AGCGGTTAAGAAAAGAAAAAAAAGCGCAGACCAGCTGCGCCAAACAACTAACAGCGAACTCACACAAAACTCTAAAAAATCGGCCAAGGCCATAGGTTAATACTAAGGAGGCATAGCCAAATCTTCAATTTGCTACATACGTATTCATAGGCATTGTGCGCCTACATACGTATGCAATGAGTCGCGATTTATATCAATGCAACGCATTCACACCAAGCGTTCAATCTCTTTATACGCATCGGCGATACGCGATACCCAAGTCTCCACGTCTGGGGCATTCCGAATACCGTCTTGACGAATCTCAATCATTGCACTTGGCAACCCACGACCTTCGCCATGAACAGGAACCGCATAGTCGTAATCTGCATCAATGGCGTAAGGTTCGTTATCGCCCACTTCAAAACCATCAACTTTTTTTAACGCGTCTATTAATAATTTCGCTAGCCGATTGTCGCGCCAATATGAAACACCAATATCCCAGGGACGAACAGCACCATTTAAAATGGGAGTAAAGCTATGAATACTTAAAAAAACTGTTTCTATGTTTTTACGAGCAGCCAGCAATGCATCAATTGCATGGTGATAAGGCAAGAAAAAATGGTTAACCCGCCACACCCGATCTTCATCAGTCATATTTTGATTGCGCGGTATCAATATACCAGCGCTTTGCGCTGGAATAGATTGAGAACTCTGCAGCGGGCGATTGCAATCAATAACCAAGCGCGAGTAACCGCTTAATATTAAGGGCGCATCAAGATTTTTTGAGAGCAGCCGCGCAACATTCGCAGCTCCAGGATCCCAGCCTATATGATCATCTAATTGCTCGGATGTTAAGCCCAGACTATCCAAACAGCGTGGCACGCACTTTGAAGCGTGATCGCACACCAATACAAGCTTACTTGCACCACTGGCATTGACAATTTCAAATGCGGGCGGCTCATCATCCGCTAATAATAATTCTGCAAAATGCTCTACAACATTTTTCATATCTTTATGATCAACTCAAAACGATTTTAACTTTTAACTTCATCCGTCCAAACTTTAAAACCACTCAAGGTATTTGGCCCGAACACATTGGTGAGTGGAACATCAGTAGCGTCCCTCCCCTGTGCAATTAATATATGACCAATGCGCGGGATATTATTGCGCGGATCAAAGGTGTGCCAGCTGCCACCGAGATAGGCTTCAAACCACGCGGAAAAATCCATGGGGTTAGGCGAGAAAGGTACACCAATATCACCAAGATAACCCGTGCAATAACGCGCCGGAATATTCATGCAGCGGCAAAATGCAACGGCAAGGTGCGTAAAATCGCGGCACACACCCACGCGCTCATTAAATACTTCCAATGCTGTTTTAGTCGCGCGCGCATGCTGATAGCCAAAAGTAATATGGTTGTGTACGAAATCGCAAATTGCCTGCACGCGAGGCCAACCTAAAGGCGTATTCCCAAATAACGCCCAAGCTATTTCGGTAAGCCGATCGGTTTCGCAATAGCGGCTGCCCAATAAATACACCAAGGTATCCGCCGGCAAATCCTCTACAGCATGTTGCGGCGCATTGAGATGAACAGGATCCGTTAAACCACTATCGTTAATAAGCGCATCAGTAGAAATTCGAAAACGGCCTTGCGGCGCAACTATACGGCTGCACCAATTCCCAAAACCATCGCGGTAAACCGTAATCGGTACCGCAGGATGAGTAATAATATGATCGGGAACAAGAATGTCAGAAGCGCGGGAAAAATGAAGGTTTAACGTAAGTAACATGGGCGTGGGTTGCGGGCAATCGTAAAGTAATTCATAGCCAACTTTAATTTGCATCCTTTGATCTCCTAATTTAACAGCCAATAAAAGGCGTGATGCAAATAGCATAACTTTTTAAGTACGCAGCAACTGTTCGGTTGCGCACTTACAAAATTAATTAGGCGAATAAATGGAAATAGATTTGCTAAGGATTAAAAGCGGGAAAAGTAAACTTTTCCATTAAGGTTTGAAAGCGTGCGTCATTATGGAGCGGCGCGTAACGCGGATCGACTAAAGTGCAATTTGAGTGTGCTTGATGTTCTGCAAACGCTTGCTCCAAATAATCCAAGGCTAATTTTTTCTGCCCCGCCGCAACCGCATAGCGCGCCCAAGCAATCGGAGGAGTGTACTGCCCCAGATCGGCCATTTCTTTATTATCGAGCAGCCATTGATAAACAGCTGCCAAGCCACCCTCTGCAAAGGTTTGATTTAAACGTGCAATTTTTTCCTGATCAAAGCCCGCCTCTTTAAAAAACCATTGCATATTTTCATAGGTTTTTTGTTCATTGCCGATATTGTAATAAACATTTTGTTCCGCAACGCGAAAGGCTCTATCGCTGCCGTCAGTGCTTTCAATTCGGCGGAGCTCCTGCAGTGCTCGCTCGTTGTCGCCAGCCAACAAATAAAACCACACCATATTTGCCATAGAATAATTTAAAGGATTTATCGTGCGCGCCGCATTTATTTGCGCGCGCGCGTGCGCAAAACGTTTTTGAATTAAGAGATAATGCGCATAGCGATAACGTAACTCGTCATCCTTAGGAGCCGCTGCTATACCGGCATTAAAATGCCCGTCTACCTCTAGCAAATTATCGCCATGAGCAAACATCAACTCCCCTAACCACATGTGTGCTCGTGCCAGCGTTGAATCAAGCTCCAAAGATTTATAAAGCAACGCAATTATTTCGGCATAGCTATCAGAATCTGAAACCTGCTCTTTTAGCAATTTAATTTTTGCTTCTGCAAGACCTAAATAAGCTTGTCCATGCGCGGGATTTTTTTCGATTTCTTGCTTAAATAGCTTAACCGCGTTGCGTAAATCATCTGGATTAAAACTCGCCAAATACTGTGTCGCCTGCGCATAAATATCGAGCTTTGGTGCGGGCATTGTAACGACTTCATTTACAGAGTTGGGGCTAACGGAATTGAGATTAACAGCACTAAACCTTACATAACCTAAGAATGCAGCAGTGAGAACCAAGATAGCCAGCAAGGCGTAAATAAGGTGGCGTGAGCGTGCCACTGTTTGTGATAGAGGCTCGAAAGTCTGACTCGTCTCCGCTACCGGGGACTCTAACTCTTGCTGCAAGATAAATTGATAGCCAATACCGGGGATAGTTTTGATGTAGGTAGGCGTGCGAGGGTTGTCATCTAGTGCTTTGCGGAGCTGACTAATAGCAACCGCCACACTGTCGTCATTTACGACTTTCTTCGGCCATACCGCTTTTAACATCTCTTCCTTGGTGAGTACCCGATCTTTATTCTGCAAGAGAAACACAAGCAAACTCGTCAAGCGATGCTCAAGCTCCACCACACGATCATCTTGCAACAGTTGATTGGTATGGGTGTTGAGCGTCCACAAGCCAATACGATAAAGCGCACTCGCACCGGACGCGGCGGAATCATTGGATGGCAGAAGATCGGAACTAGTTGGGCTTATCATTATTTTCCCATGCGCGATTCAAACAGTTATGGCAGACCTTGTTGGATTACTTATATGTTCTAAAGAATAGTTAAGGATACTTCATAAGATTTAATGACGAAAAGCCTCGTAATGCAATTAGGATTTTCAACTCAGAGGTAGACCTAGTCCATTAGATGAATCTGCCTCCCAATCCATTTGCAGCCACAGGTTGCAATTCACAATGCAATAACGAAAGCAGGTAATCGCCATGAAGTTTATTCAAATCGGTCTCTATTTTTCATTCTTATTATTAACCGCGTGCGGTGGTTCGTCGCCGGGCAGTAACTCTAGCTCAGCGGCGCCTATATCTAGCTCTTCCAGTGCACCCAGCAGCGTGGCGAGTTCATCGTCTAGCTCTTCATCCAGCCTTGCGGTTTCATCTTCGAGTAGCAGCTCAGCGGCTTCGAGCAACTCATCAAGTAGCACAACATCCACCGCCTTCACGCTAAGCACCACCAGCTTTGAAATCGGTGAGACCATCCCCGGGAAATACAGCTGCGATGGTATCGATATCAACCCTCAACTCAGCTGGAAGGGCGCCCCCGCAGGTACTAAAAGCTTTGCTGTGATTGTGGACGACCCAGATGCAATGGCGATGTTTGGGCTAGTTTGGGTGCATTGGAACGTCTACAACATCAGTGCCAAAGCAACTGAATTACCCGAAGGCGCGTCAACCCACGCCGATTTACTACCACTCGGAACTATAGAGGCAACTAGTGACTTTGGCTCTGCCAAATATCGCGGTCCATGCCCGCCGTCAGGACGTCATCAATATCACTTTCAACTATACGCGCTTAACAAAGAAAGCATCAGCCTTTCTGGCCCTTTGACGCGCAGCGAATTTGAAGCTGCCTACGCTTCCGATATTATCGACAAGGCGCTGATTACCGGATACTTCAGATAAGTTGCATAAGAAATATTGTTTACCTGCAATAGTGATCCGATATCCTCAGCCCATAAAAAAGGGGCGCCTTTACAAGCACCCCTTTTTATTTTCCTCTGTTAGCTTACTGTTTCGCTGTCGGCCAAAAGCTGCTATGGACTTTTGAGTTATGGAGATAGTAAACCGCATTGTCATGCAACACACTTCGATCATATCCACTCCATGTTGGAAATTCAGACTGGTCGCGCGATTCAGCAATCATATTGCCAACATAATTCAATGACGCTTTTTTGGTTGCATCATTGATCTCAAACAGATGCAAACCACTGTTCAACCACCGATACTCAGTGACATCTTTCACCACTTCGTTTTTATACAATATCATCGGCACGGTTACGCGAAATTGATCTTGAGATGTTTGTAAAAACGTGAGCGCGTGTGGATCATAGAGAGCCTCGCTCCAACTCCCCGCATCCCCAAAGATATGATTGCTAACTAATGCAGGTTTAGTGATATCGCGAATATCAAACAAGGATACTTTCACACCTGTTTGACGCCCCTCACTATCAGTGTCATTCCCCAATGAAAAAATATAATTATTCCCCATGGGCCGCAAATAGGTTGAATAGCCCGGAATTTCTAACTGCCCTGCAATTTTCGGATTTTGCACATCAGCAAGATCTAATACATAGAGCGGGTCTTTTCGTTCAAACGTAACGACAAACGCACGCTCTCCGTTAAATCGCACTGCATAAATCTCTTCTTTAGGTTTACCTATAGCTTCTGAATTTATCTTATTTGGTAATTGAGCAACCACTTCCAATTCGCTACGACCTGGCGTTTTTTGCAATACACTTAAGTAATGAGTTGGCTCGCCTTTTTCAGTATAGCGGGTGGTTACCACTCGCAGTACATTATTGTATTCATCCATTCGATAAGAAGGTTGATCCCAACCCAGTATACCTTCAACACTGCCCGTCGCATCATAGTCAACACCAGACGAGGTGTAATCGAATTTATGTATAACTGAATAGCTTGACCAATCTTCCCACTTCTCTAGATTAGAACCACCAAGATATAAACTGTTAATTGAACTATAAACACCGCTCACGTTGCTATTAATGCAAACAGAGTTGACCATTTTGTAGGATCGCAAATCAATTGTTGTAATGTTAATTAGATTTAGATGTCCATTTCTTACCGTGCTATTTGCAGAAACCAAACAAGATTTGTTATTCAGCGGTTGGCCCTCTGCGCCATTAATCGCGTAGGTTGGCAATAGTTTCTCTAGCGAAACTTTTTCAATTAACGCCTCATTGCTTTCTAATTCTGCATTTGTTGTTGCGGCATAATTTAATGTCGGCAAAGCGGGAACATAGCTGCTAACCAAATAAAGTTTATCGCCTATTTTACGGCTAGCTAAGAGATCGCCATCTAATGTTAGTGTCCATGCTTTAGCAGGAGTTGTTGGTGTTCTAACATCGTAAATTGAAACTTCTATACCGTTATTCATATGCGCTGGCAAAATCATGCGCTTGGCATCCTCGTTTACTGCAATACTTGTTTGCACTTTATTATCAGTAACCGCTGACTGAGCCTTTGTGAAGGCTATAAAATTCCATGAACGTCGAACTGCAACCAAACCATTTGCGGCAGGAGAGTCTGCGACAAGATACAAATCAGAAACATCCCCCCACTGTGCCGTATCCAGCTTAATGTTACCAACTTCTCGACTGCTGGCTATGGATGGGTCATTTTCAAAAATCTTTATAGCTGCTTGAGGGCCAGTCTCATCGTAAACGACCGGCGTCGCCACATACATATAGCGTCCATCGTATTTAACAATATCAGCCTCATCTACGCTTTCCACCTGCACATTTGTGCCCGAAAAATTGCCCGCGTTTTTTGCATCCGTAGCAGCTCCACTCGAATTACCTAAGGCTG
This sequence comes from uncultured Cellvibrionaceae bacterium, assembly GCA_964653305.1. Lineage (GTDB taxonomy): Bacteria > Pseudomonadota > Gammaproteobacteria > Pseudomonadales > Cellvibrionaceae > Cellvibrio. The sequence goes on from CAZZEV010000072.1 coordinate 11,176, forward strand.
AGGTTCTTACCTGATCACTAAAACTTTGATTTTCTCGTAGCGAGATACGCAAGCCATTCTTCACCAACTTAGCTAAATCAGTTGAGGATGCCTGTCTTAGGGGGCCGGGCTCTAAATGGGTGGCTTTAAGCGCGCTGTAGTCGGTTGGATTCTCTAACTGGTGACGAGAATCTGTTGTCCCACCCCCGCCACCACAGCCGAAAAGGGGCAATGCAAGGCATAACGAATAGATGATCTTCTTCATAACGAACTCCTTCTAACATTTGTTACTGGTTATTATGGAAATTACGTTTATGTTATAAGTAAGGTGAGGTGAAAATCTGTTAGAGAAATGAATAGAGTTGTAATATTTTGTAACGGTGCTATATCCAAGGCGTACCAATTTTGGGGGACATAAAATGAAAAAAGCCAAGCATATGCTTGGCTTTTTGTTTAGCGCGCTTACTAAAAATTATTCAGCGTCTACTTCAACCGCTTTAGCAGCTACTGGGCGACCAACAAGCTCAACATAAGCCATTGGCGCTTTATCGCCTGCACGGAAACCGCACTTTAATACACGCAAGTATCCACCAGGACGGGTGTTGTAACGTGGACCCAATTCACTGAACAACTTACCTACGGCTTCTTTGCTGTTCAAACGAGCAAAAGCAAGACGACGGTTAGCAACGCTATCCACTTTAGCCAAAGTGATCAAAGGCTCTGCGAAACGACGCAGTTCTTTTGCTTTTGGCAAAGTAGTTTTAATCAATTCATGCTCAACCAAAGAAATTACCATGTTACGGAACATAGCTTTGCGGTGAGAAGCATTACGGCCTAATTGACGACCAGCGAGACGATGACGCATAACAAATATCCTTCAAATAGGATTGCTTTAGGCAATCTCGTTAATCACCCGCACCGAAGTGAGT
>CAZZEV010000073.1:0-11989 GCA_964653305.1 uncultured Cellvibrionaceae bacterium
TAGCGACCCGGCGTTAAACCCGATACTTTGACCTGCAAACGCTCGATGGAAGAATCCACATAACGCGAAGTACCGAAACTGGAAATTTCTTCGCCCAATACGTGCCAAGGTTCAATCGCCCAACGCAATTCAATTTGAATATCGTCGAGTTGCACGCGGCCATAATGCGGGAAGCGGAACTCTTCAAAGGCCGCAAGCCATTCCAATTGAAAGGGATAGCCGTGATCATTCAAATCTTGCACCACAGAACGCATGTCTTCCCACACATAATGCGGCAACATAAATTTATCGTGCAGTGAAGTACCCCAGCGTACCAATGGTTTTTTGTAGGGCTCTTTCCAGAAGCGGCTGATCAAAGAACGCAACAATAAAATTTGCACCAGCGACATGCGTGCATGGGGCGGCATTTCAAAACCGCGAAATTCCAAAATACCTTGACGACCACTGGCAGTGCCCGGCGCATAAAGTTTATCGATACAAAATTCTGCGCGATGCGTGTTACCGGTGATATCAATTAATAAATTGCGCATCAAGCGATCAGTTAACCAAGGTTGATCGACAAGACCGTCGGGCATTTCTTTAAAGGCGATTTCCAACTCGTAGAGCATTTCATCGCGGCCTTCATCCACACGCGGCGACTGACTGGTTGGCCCGACAAATAATCCAGAAAACAAATAGGAAAGCGCAGGATGGTGCTGCCAAAAAGTCACAAGGCTGCGCAACAAATCGGGGCGACGCAAGAATGGACTATCGGCGGGCGTTGAGCCGCCAAAGGTCACGTGATTGCCGCCGCCAGTTCCCGAGTGACGGCCATCCAACATAAACTTTTCTGTGCCTAAACGGGTTTGACGGGCGTCTTCATAAAGTGCTTCGGTATTATTCACCAGTTCAGGCCAAGAATTTACTGGGTGAATATTCACTTCAATCACACCTGGGTCTGGCGTAATTAAAAATTTCTTAATGCGATAATCTTTTGGTGGCTCGTAACCTTCCAACACCACTGGCATATTTAATTCTTTGGCAACATCTTCAATCGCTTCAATCAAGGCGATGTAATGCTCCAAATAGGTGAGCGGTGGCATAAATACATGCATGCGCCCTTCGCGCGCCTCAAAACACATGGCGGTGCGAATCACATAGCCCGCTTCAAGATAGTTCTTTCTCGCTTCTTCTTGCGTTTGCGCGACTTGCTCTGAAATAGCTTGTTGTTGATCTGCTTTCTTTGATGCGAATTTTTGCACCAATATTTCCAGTGAATTTAATCGCACTGATTGATGGCTTGTTCCCGCAGATTTTAACGCCGGCTTTGCTTCAATAGGATCTGATTCCGGTTGATAGCGGTCATATTCTTTTTCCGGGAAACCCACCGAATTGAGCGGTAAACGTAGACCCAAAGGCGAATCACCGGGAATTAACATCAGCTCGCCCGTGCGCAATTTCCATGCACCGGTTTGCCATTGGGCATGGTGATAATTCCATTCAATGGGCAAAACATAACCGGTTTCAACATTGAGACCGCGTGACAACAATTTCGCGAGGCGACGACGTTCTAAGTCATCTTTTAAATCTGCCTTGAGTGGATCAACGCCAACCGGTAGTTGCTGCTCAGCCCACAAATAGTAGAGAACATCTTCATAAGCTGGAATTAAATGGCCAGCATTGACCACAATTTTTTTACACAATGTTTGTGCAAATTTTTTCGCATGCTCATGAGTAAAGTTGTAAGATTTATCCACGCGCGCTAAATATTTTTCATCGCGCCATAAAGGCTCACCATCGGTGCGCCAAAAACAGCCGAGCGCCCAACGTGGAATTTCTTCGCCGGGGTACCATTTGCCTTGCCCATAATGCAGCAAACCAAAAGGCGCAAACGTTTTACGCATGCGCAGGAGTAAATCTTTTGCGAGCTTTAATTTATCGGCGCCCAGTGCACCGGTATTCCACTGCTCGGATTCCATATCATCGATGGAGACAAACGTGGGCTCTCCGCCAGTGGTTAAGCGTACGTCTTGTTCGTCTAAGGTTTTATCAACAGCTGCACCGAGTGCGTTGATGGTCGCCCACTGCTCTTCGGTATAAGGCTTGGTAACGCGCGGGTCTTCGAGTACGCGGAAGACTTCATTCTGATAAGCAAATTCAACTTCGCACTTTCCGGTTGCGCCGGTAATAGGCGCAGCAGAAATCGGATCTGGTGTACAGGCCAATGGAATATGGCCTTCCGTAGCGAGCAAACCTGATGTTGGATCTAAACCAATCCAACCGGCTCCGGGAATAAAAATTTCTGTCCATGCATGCAAATCAGTGAAATCTTTTTCGGGCCCGCTGGGGCCATCAAGCGCTTTAATATCAGAAGTGAGCTGCACCAAATAACCCGATGCAAAACGTGCGGCATAGCCCAGGTGACGAAATAATTGCACCAATAACCATGCAGTGTCGCGGCAAGAACCTTTCGCGAGAGTAAGCGTTTCTTCGCAGGTTTGAATACCCGGCTCAAGGCGAACGCCATAGCCAATCATTTGCTGCAGCTTTTGGTTTACTTGCACCAAAAAGTCATTCACATGCCACGGCTTTTCTGTCAAAACGCGGTGGCGTATTTCGGCTTTAACATCCTCTACCAATGCCAGTAGTTGTGCGCCTTTTTCAGTGACCTCTAAATAAGGGATTAACTCGCGCTCTAATTGTTTATCGTACTCAAAGGGAATGTATTCCGCATATTCTTCAACAAAAAAATCGAAGGGATTAATTGAAGTCATCTCGGCGATAACTTCAACCGAAATTTTTAACTTCTCGCATTGATCGGGAAATACCAAGCGCGCCTGAAAATTGCCGAAAGGATCTTGCTGCCAATTAATGAAATGATTTTCGGGTTCGATTTTTAACGAATAGCTGTGAATTTTGGTGCGTGAATGTGGCGCCGGGCGCAAACGCAATACATGAGGAAAGAGCGAGGTGAGTCGATCAAATTTGTATTCAGTAACATGGTGAATGGCAACGCGTATGGCCATAAAAAATACCTTTCCTACTTATAGGTAAATCGATAAATCAACGATCAAGCACTCAAATGGCGCAAAAGAGTGCATGCTATTTTTTAATGCGCCCGAAAAGTGCGCATTCACAGACCTTATGTGTTTTTACACACAATTTGCGAACCTAATATGACTAAGGCAATAAGTGAACCAATTAATATGACATCTAAGCTAAGCGACATGTTAACGAAGCCAAGAGCATGATAGCCGAATGTAGAAGGGATTATCGGAATGGGTTGGTTTGCGCCGAATATAAAAGCAACAGTTACTTAAGGCAACGGCAAAAGGGATGGATTAAATACTGAATCGACTAACCATTTTTTGAATGTTAATAGATAGATCATTAAGTCGGGCGATGGCATCAGTGGTACTAACAGAGGCCACGTTATTTTGTTTGCCCATCTCCGCAATATGATGCACTTCCTTGGCAATCATTTCGCTCGCGGTACGCTGCTCACGCAATGCAGAACTCATTTCACTCACCATACCTGTTACTTCAGACATCTTCTCCACAGTTTGTTCTACGGCTTTTTCTGCATTCTCTGCCAGAACCCCACCATCGCCCACCAAGGCAACACCTAACTGCATTCCACTGACTGCACCCGCCACCCCTGATTGAATAGCGTTAATCATAGAGGTAATCTCTAAGGTGGACGATGCTGTGCGCGCAGCTAGGCTGCGTACTTCATCCGCAACCACCGCAAAACCTCGCCCCTGCTCGCCAGCTCGAGCCGCTTCAATTGCAGCATTAAGTGCAAGTAAATTGGTTTGATCTGCAATACTTTTGATGACATTGATAATATTAGAAATTTGTTCTGATTCTTTACCTAAAGATTCCACAACATTGCGCGTTTCCTGCGACGATGATTCAATGCGGCGCATCGAGTCTTTAACACTCAGTAACACCTTTCTACCTTCAACAGCAAGCTGATTGGAATCTTTCATCGCTTCATCTGCCGATAGCGCATGGGTATTAATAACCTGAATATTCATTGACATCTGTTCAATAGCAGCCGCCATAGTGGTAGCCGCTTTATGCTGTTGCGATATGCCATACACAATGGTGGAGGAAGAACCTGTTAAGCTGTTGCTCATGGCTTGCAGCCCATCTACAGCAGAGATAATACCACTCACAATTTCATGCAAATTTGATTGCATCTCACGCAATGCCAACTCCAACTCCGCAATTTCATCATGGCCATTTACAGCAATACGACCCGTTAAATCGCCTCGCGCTATTCGTTTGGCGATACCAATCGTTTGTTTTAGTGAATTAATGATTTTACCGCCCAACCAAAGGCTAATCGCAATACTTGAGACAACTGCAACTAATAAAATTGCAACGAAGCCAACTACCGCACTGTTGGAGGTGGCCAAGGTTTTTTCGTATTGCTCACTTGCAGATCTATCGGCGATTTCCACTAGCGTTTGAATTTTTTCTTGCAGCTTTAAAAAGGTTTTATCGGCGGTTTGCATAGATGACAAACCCATATTAGGATCCACCTCCGCCATCTCTATGGATTGTGCAATTTCCTTTTTATAAGAGGCTAGACTTGCCAAAACTGCCTGTAAGTTTTCTTTTTCAACGGGGGTGATATTTTTTCCATTCGATAATTCAAGTGCTTTCCCCGTTGCATCATCAATCTTCTTCTCAATTTCAGCCGCTACCGATTTTATTTTCTTTTCATCGTAATTATTTAACCAAGTAAATAGGCGATATACATCAATATTTGCCGCTCTAGCATCATCTAAAGCGGCGGTACTCAATTGATACTTTTTAAATTGCACCTCATAAATTTCGCGCGCGGAATTTCCCATCTTATTCATAGCAAGAATAGCAACCACTCCTAAGACCACCATAAACACCAAGATTATTGATGGTAGGGACAATAATTTTTCACGAATTTTCATGGGAACTCACGCGCTCCATCCATTAAGCAGATTTAAATGTAACTAAATTAACGCTTATATATACCAGCGCAGACAATAGACTCATCGAGTTTTTCACAATAAGCCGACTTGGGGAGGATTTTTTTTGTAACAGGATCTGTGAATTTATAGTCTTGCCAAAATTTACCTTTTGATTTTGCAAGCTCAACGCGCTCTTTAATGAATTCCTTGCCATCTGCATCTTTAAATTCAATGAGTTCCTTGCCAACTTGTTTAGGGTTTTGACCATGGGCCAAAGCCTTACCACCCATGCTGTAAACCACTACATAGACATCAGATTTAATAAAGTCTGGTTTCTGCGCGGTAAAATCGATGTAGGCAGCATCAGCTCCGGCAGATTTAATATGACCTATAGCTTTTTGCACCATCGCCTCAGCATCTTTGGCGGTACCAAACTCTTCTGCATAGGCACCAATAGATGCAATCGTCATGACAAAAAATGTAGATATAGCTAATAATTTCATCTTAAACCCCTCATCCCAGTAAAATTGATATGTCGCAAAAAAATTCCAACGTGAACATCCAATAAGCTTATATTCAAACGGCGTTTTCGCAAGTTAGGTAAGAAAAGGAGGTGAGCAAAACCAAATGAAACGATATAGTAATAAATGATGGTGCGGAGATATTAGAGGTAATAGGAGAGCAATAAAAACGGGAAAACTTATGAAGGAATGCGATGGAGATTATTTAAATAAGATAGTTAAATTCGCTATTAGTGTTATTTATGGGTAGATGCATCTGTACTATTGCGAGCATCAATGCATCAGCCCCATTGTTCGTTAAATTAAAATAATATTAGTTCGCTTTTTCTGCAGGCGGTGCGACGCGTAAGACCTCTTCCAACGTGGTTAAACCCGCTGCTATTTTTTGCGCGCCAGATAAACGTAAAGTGCGCATGCCCTCTTTCATGGCTTGACGACGCATTTCAATAATATTGCAATCGCTTGTGACTTTTTCTTTGAGCGTATCTGATAAGACTAAAATTTCATACAACCCTTGGCGACCTAAATAGCCAGTGTTGCGACACTCCAAACAACCCACGGGGCGATAAATTTTTGCGGGAACATTTACCTTCCAGGGCGCAACTAATTGTTGCCATTCGTCGTTACTGATTTGACCTTCTTCTTTGCAATGCGGGCAGAGGGTGCGCACTAAACGCTGTGCCATTACGCCTAACAAAGTTGCATTGATCAAGTAAGAGGGAATACCCAAATCCAGCATACGCGCTACGGTTGAAGGCGCATCGTTTGTGTGCACAGTAGACAGCACCAAGTGACCCGTAAGCGCCGCTTGCACGGCCATTTGTGCGGTTTCTAAATCGCGAATTTCGCCCACCATAATAATGTCGGGATCTTGTCGCATTAAGCTGCGAATACCTGCAGCGAAATCCAAACCAATTTTGTGATGTACCTGCGTTTGGTTAAAACTTTCTTCCACCATTTCGATGGGGTCTTCAATGGTGCTCACGTTAACTTCTGAGGTAGAAATTTGGCGCAGCGATGAATAGAGCGTGGTGGTTTTACCGGAACCCGTTGGACCAGTGACCAACACAATACCATTGGGGCGATCGAGCATAGTGCGCCAACGTGCGTAGTCTTCGCCCACCAAACCGAGATCGGCAAAACTGCGCAACAAGACTTCGGGATCAAAAATACGCATTACTAATTTTTCACCAAACGCCGTTGGCAAAGTGCTCATCCGCAATTCAATTTCACTGCCATCATTGCGACGGGTTTTAATGCGGCCATCTTGCGGTTTGCGACGCTCAGAAATATCCATGCGCCCCAAGACTTTAAAGCGACTTGTAACACCGGTCGCCACATTCGCAGGCAACTCATAAACGTGATGCAAGACACCATCGATACGAAAACGAATTCGCCCAACATCGCGGCGCGGTTCAATATGAATATCGCTAGCGCGCTGGTCGTAGGCATATTGCAAAAGCCAATCAACGATTTTAACAATGTGTTGATCGTTAGCATCGGGATCAGTCGCCTTGCCCAATTCCACTAACTGTTCAAAGTTGGTAATCGCAGAAGCCACAGCGCCACCACTGGCACCGCTCACGGAACGCGCAAGGGTATAAAACTCCACCATGTAGCGTTCAATATCGGCGGGGTTGGCGATAACACGTTTAACACGGCGGCGCGCCACATGCTCAAGCTGCGGCTCCCAACCGCTCACGAAGGGCTGAGTGCAGGCGATAACCACTTCATCCGGCGTCACTTCAACACACAAAATGCCATGACGCTTCGCAAAGGCGTAACCCATTATTTCGGTCACCTTCGCGGTATTAATTTTCATGGGATCTATATGAACCAGCGGAGATTGCGACTTTTCCGCCAACCACTCCGTCAAGGCATCGCCATCCAGCAATTTGCCGGGGCGCTTGCGGTCGTCCAAGCTTTGCGTAGCGATATACACCAGCGGGTGCATAATCGCCTGCTCGCGGTTGCGCGTTGCACCCAACAGAACATTGGCATCTTCCTGCAACAAGCGGCCATCAGCCACTAAATCCATTAAGACACCACGCAAATCCAACACACGGTCGAAAGCCATACACCCATTCCTGTTCGCTTAATCGTTTCTTTATAAAGACTTATTAGGGAGATTGTAGCCAGTCTAGCGCATTAGGGACACAGGCTAGGTCGCGAATTGCGATAAGCGCCGTGCGACAGACTTGCAATTGCCATAAGTTTGGGCGATTGTCTCTTTCTGTTATTTTGCGTCCGTGAGTCACTTATGCCCCTCAATCTCAAAACCTACCAATCCCAACTCGCACAACTAGTCGCCCTGCCCTCAGTAAGTTGCGGAGTGCCGATCTGGGATATGTCTAACTTGCCGGTAATTGAGTTGCTTGCCAATTGGTTTAGCGATTTAGGTTTCAGCACTCAAATAATTCCGCTCCCGCAAACGGGCAAGGCAAATTTAATTGCGACGCTGGGCAGTGGGGATGGCGGCTTGGTGTTGGCAGGCCATAGCGATACAGTGCCTTATGATGCAAACCGCTGGCAGACAGATCCTTTTAAACTCACTGAAAAAGAAGGCAAACTTTTCGGTTTAGGCGCTACCGATATGAAAGGATTTTTCCCCGTCATATTTGAAGCCGTAAAACCGTTTTTGAATCAACCGCTAAAGAACCCGTTAATTATTCTCGCCACAGCTGATGAAGAAAGCAGTATGAGCGGCGCACGCGCATTGGCCAAAAGCGGTAAACCCAAAGCACGCTATGCGGTGATTGGCGAGCCGACGGAGCTGGTACCGATTCGCATGCATAAAGGCATTATGATGGAGGCGATTCGCGTGCGCGGTCAGGCGGGGCATTCATCTAACCCCGCGCTAGGAAAAAGCGCGCTGGATGCTATGACGCAAGTGATGAGCGAACTCATCAGTTTGCGCGGCGAGCTGCAGTTAAAATATCGTAACGCTGGTTTTGCGGTGCAAACACCAACCTTAAATTTGGGTTGCATTCACGGTGGCGATGGTGCGAATAGAATTTGCGGCGAATGTGAATTACATTTTGATTTGCGTTTATTGCCTGGCATGGATAACGAAGAGTTACGTACAGCGATTCAAAATCGTTTAACGCCAATTGCTGAAACGAGTGGAACAGATATTGTTTTCTCATCACTGTTTGAAGGTGTAGAGCCCTTTGATGAACCCGCAGAATCTGAATTGGTAAAAGTGTGCGAGCAGTTGACGGGTCATGCATCTGAAAGCGTTGCCTTTGCGACTGAAGCGCCGTTTATGCAGCAGCTTGGAATGCAAACCGTGGTGCTCGGCCCCGGCTCGATCAATCAAGCGCATCAGCCGGATGAATTTATCCCAATCGATCAACTAGAACCTGCGGTGAAAATTGTGCAGGAGCTTATTAAAAAATTCTGTCTTTAATTCGGAAGCCTTTTCATTACTATGTTAAACGTCGCCCTTTGCTCTTACGGAATGTCTGGAAAAGTATTTCACGCTCCGCTGATTACGGCTGAACCTCAATTGCATTTGCACACCATTTTGCAACGCTCTAGTGATAGCGCGCTTGCGGATTATCCGCAGGTTCAGATCGCAAAACGTTTTGAAGAAATTTTAGCGAATCCCGATATTCACGTGGTGGTGGTAAATACACCTAATGAATATCACTACCCCATGACCAAAGCTGCGCTGCTTGCGGGTAAGCATGTGGTAACAGAAAAGCCGTTTACGCTTTCGCTAACCGAAGGCAAAGAATTAATTGAACTGGCACAGCAACAACAAAAAGTGCTCGCGGTATTTCATAATAAGCGCTTGGAAACTGATCACCTTACGGTTGAAAAAATATTAGCCGAGGGTGTACTTGGCCGTGTCGTAGAAATTGAATGGCACTATGATCGCTATCGCAATGTAATAACTCACAAAGCTTGGAAGGAAGATAAGTTGCCCGGCTCTGGCACTTGGTTTGATCTTGGTGTTCATATGCTCGATTCCATGCTGTGTTTACTCGGTCGCCCACAAGCGGTCAATGCTGATATGCGCAGCCTACGCCGCGCCGAAGGTTCAACAGATTATTTTAATGTGTGTTTTCACTATGCCGATATGCGTGTACTTTTACGGTCGAGCACCTTTGTGAGCGAGAAAGGTTCAACGGTGAGCATTCATGGCGATAAGGGTTCGCTATTAAAATTTGGGCAAGATGTACAAGAGCAACAACTTATGAATGGCTTGCTGCCTTATCAGCCAAACTGGGCAAATCACGGCAAGGATAATTTTGCCCTATTGCACAGACAACTCGAAAACGGCAGCGAACGCACACAGATTGAAAGCGAGCGCGGTTGTTATGAGTTTTTTTATCGCAATATTGCCGATGCGATTAATGGAAAAGACACTTTGCGTTTCCCTGCACAACAGGCATTATTAGCAGTTGAAATGTTGCTGGCGGCAGAAGAAAGTAATAGGCTGCAAAAAACCATTCACGTTTAAAAATTTATTAAAGAGAACTTTCGTGTCCAACACCCAAGACGCTAATACACAAGCCTACGTAAAATGGTTTAGGCATTCGACGCCTTACATCAATCGGCACAGTGATAAAACCTTTGTGCTTATGTTGCCAGGCGAGGCGATTACCCACGCCAATTTCTCCAATATCGTGCACGATATTGCGCTCTTGTGCAGCCTCGATGTACGTCTAGTCGTTGTGCACGGCGCGCGCCCGCAAATTGATCAGCGCTTACAAGAGGCAGATACCTTCAGCCACTTTCACAATAACTTGCGGATTACCGATAGCGAAAGTTTGCGGTTGGTGATTCAAGCTATAGGTGAAGCTCGCACTACGGTTGAAGCTGCGTTATCAACAAGCTTGCCCAATTCGCCTATGCACGATGCCGATATGCAAGTGATTAGCGGCAACTTCGTGGTGGCCATGCCTTTCGGTGTGATTGACGGTGTTGATTTGCAGCACACCGGCAAAGTGCGCAAGGTGCACACCAAATCCCTAAATGCTGCACTGGACTCTGGCGCGGTAGTCTTGCTTTCGCCCATCGCTTATTCACCCACCGGTGAAATTTTTAATTTGTCCTTTAGCGATGTTGCTACACACGTTGCAGGTGCGATCAAAGCAGATAAATTACTCGCGTTTGTTGAAGGCCACGGCTTGAGCGATGCCGACGGCAATTTAATTCGGCAGTTATCGCTACAAGAGTGCAAAGATTATCTCAACGCTAACGGCGCAGACATTAATTTTGATTTGCAACAAGCCGTAAGCGCCTGCTATTTAAGTTGCTTGCAAGGTGTGCAGCGCGCGCAATTAATTAGTTACAGCACCGATGGAGCACTGCTCACGGAATTGTTCACACGCGATGGTCTTGGCACCATGATTTATTCTGGGCAATACGAGCAATTGCGCGTTGCCCATATTGATGATGTCGCAGGTATTTTAGATTTAATTCGCCCCTTAGAAGAGCAAGGCATTTTAGTGCGTCGCTCACGGGAGCTACTGGAAACTGAAATTAATAAATTTCATGTGATGGATAAAGACGGCACTATAGTCGCCTGCGCTGCACTATATCCTTACGGTGATATGGCTGAGCTTTCTTGCGTGGCAACGCATCCGGATTATCGCAATGGCGGCCGCGCTGCGGCGCTGTTACAACAAATGGAAGCGCAAGCGCGCAAGCAAAAAATTAAACAATTATTTTTGCTGACCACGCAAACTGCGCATTGGTTTATTGAACAGGGATTTGTACAAGGCAAGCTGGAAGATTTACCCATTGCCAAGCAAGAGCTGTATAACTACCAGCGCAACTCGAAGATTTTTATTAAGCTTATTGTTTAACGAACAAGAGCCTTTGGGGTAAAAACCAAAGGCTGCTTTTAATAAATTGAGCGTTTTACTGGCGGCGCTTCGGTCGCATTCCCATGGGGAACAAGCTCGCATTGACCGCCCGCTTTTTCTATCAGCGCTTTATATTTTGCAGCCAGCTCTGCACCCGCGTCTGCTTTTACTAAAGTACGCGAACGACGCAGCATTTTTTCAATACTAGGCACATCTTTCTGTAGGGCAGACGCTAAATTAGTGACTAAATTCGCACGCTCAACTCCGGGTTTCGGCGTAGCGAGTAAAAACACATCCAGTCGTTGATTAGACACCGACTTCACCTCCCTCTTTTGAGTTTCTTTACAATAGATATTGGACGCCTAAACCCGCTTTCGCAAGCCTTGTTTATCGCTAAACCAACCTTCGTCACACAACAAAGCCACAAGACCCAGACGCTGCTTTCTGCTATGCTATCCGCCTTTATTTTTGTATGCATCATTCTTGTTATCGTCCTAAACCCGCGCACAAGCAGCGGGTGAATTTGAGGTAATCCTATGCCTGTTTATCGCTCCAAAACCACCACATCTGGCCGCAACATGGCGGGCGCTCGCGCATTGTGGCGCGCCACTGGCATGAAGGATGGTGATTTTGATAAGCCAATTATCGCCATTGCCAACTCCTTTACCCAGTTCGTGCCAGGCCATGTGCACCTTAAGGATTTGGGTCAATT
>CAZZEV010000074.1:0-11905 GCA_964653305.1 uncultured Cellvibrionaceae bacterium
CCTCTGCAGGAATCGCTAAATCCGATAAGACCACTTCACCACACGCCGCAGGGCCGCGACCGGTTAATAATCCGCGTTTGATACCGATAAAAGTAATCGTCAGCTCAGCATTTACGACTACGCCCTGAACTGCGCCGGTATCGCCATTGAGACCCGAGGGAATATCCATGGCGAGTACGGGTAAACCGCTCGCGTTAATTTGCCCAATGGCTGCTGCAAACGCAGGGCGCACATCGCCTTGCAGGCCTATGCCCAAGAGCGCATCCACAATCACACCTTCAGCTGGCGCAGTCGCCGCAGCAAAGGGGATTATGTTTACGCGTTCTTGTACTGCAAATTCGTAGGCCGCGAGCGCCTCGCCCGTGAGCTTATCGCCTCCGGTGAGCTGAATAACTTGCACTGGCAGCAAGCGCTGGGCGGCCAAGGCAGCCAGTACATAACCATCGCCGCCATTCTTACCGGCGCCGCAATAAACAGTAACTAACTCGGGCGCAGGGTAGCGCTCAAGTAGCAAATCAAAGGCGGCGCGACCGGCGCGTTTCATCAACTGAATCCCGGGAATACCGCTGGCGATGGCGGCGGCATCCAGCGCATAAACCTGCGCAGTTGAGTAAAGGGCATTGTCGGGCGCGGTGATTTTCATAGGGCACTCAAATAGATAAGAAATTGAATTCGAAGGGGGAATCCTAATGGTGGGCGATTATACGCAAGTTAGTAGAGGCACCGCAGCCAGAATTTATCCGGCCAAAGATTCGCACTACCCCACAATTAAACCTATAGTGATTAGAGAAATAATTCAGCAATCAGAACACGTTTACGAACCAGCGATTACCCAATCACCATGCCATTACACTTTAGCCTACCCAAAATTATTCAAGGTGATGCCGCCCAGCTGGACCAACTCTTTCAAGCGGTAGGCTCCACCTCCGCAACCGATTTACGCCTTAGTACCGCAGCAAACTTATCCGGGGCTTTCTTTGCAAAGGACGTATTTGACTCTGCGCTCAACGAACAACTGGGCGAATTACAACAAGCCCTCAACCAACAGATTGCGCAAGATGACGACTTCTATTGCAAGCCCGAGCATCCGCTGCGCAAAGCACTGGATTTGCTACTGCTGCGCGGCCGAACGTGGTATGCACGCGAGTCAAAAACCAGCCTGCAATTTTTAGAAAAGTTATCGGCATTTATGCTCGCCTGCCAAAGCGACAATCTTGCAACATTAACGAATTCACAAACAGAATTTCAGCAGTGGCTAGGCGCAGAAGATAAACGCGCAACCATGCTGGAAAGCCGTTTATGCGAATCTGAAATTAACAATTTCAAAAATCTAAACGCAGAGTGCCGCGTGCTGGATTTTATGAACGGCGCACTCGCGGGTCGGCCGTTTCCTCATGAATTGCAATCAAGCCTTATCTCCATACTCAAAAGCGAACTGTTGCACGCGTATTTTATTTCAGGCGAAAATAGCCCTTTCTGGAAAATATGGCAGCGTTTGTTGCCATCCTTAAGTAAAGCATTTGCAACCATCGCCTACGAAAATCGTAATGAAGACGACGAGCAAGCGCTCTATCGCACCATTCCCGCACTCTTAAATGAATTGGAGCGCAGCTTAAATATTAATACCAGCAATCCCGATAGCTATCGCCAATGGACAGAACACCTCAGCGAACAACTAGTGCTCGCGATACAAAAACAACCTATCGATTGCAGCATTTTTACGGCGATGAATTATCCCGAAGGTCATAGCAGCCTCAATACCCGCGTAACGCCAGATCTGTTGCAGCAAACCAACAGCTTACAAGCAGGTGATTGGATTTTATTCAGCGGCGAAAATGCACAGACGATTCGCTGCAAACTCGCACTCAAAAATAGCGAAACAGATCAGCTACTGTTTGTTGATCACAATGGCCGCAAGGTGATGAATAAAAGCATTAAAGATTTTGCGGTGTGCCTTGCAACCGGCATCGCAAAAAAAATGCAGCAGGTTAATATTGAAGCCAATGTTATCCAGATTATTCAGAGCTTAATTGATACACATGCACAACAACAGAGCCAACGCCAAGCACAACTTGAAGCTAACAATAAACAGGCTTTGGCTGCGTTAGAGTTACAGCACAAACAAGAAACCGAGCGCAAAGCCGCTGCCGAAGCAGAAGAAAAGAAACGAATTATTCAGGAATTAACGGCACGCCGCGCCGCTGCCCAAAAAGCCTTGGCCGAAGCCGCGACACTAGCGAAAGACCGAGCCGAACGCGCTGCAGAATTAAAAATTGCGCAAGAGCGCGCGCGTATGCAGGCAGAAGCCGAGCAAGCCGCTGAAAATTTGCAAAAAATTCAATTGGCTAATATTCACATAAGCGCACTCAACCTAGGCGCACGTGTTGAACTAATCCAACATGGTGAGCCACTACGCTGCAAATTAGCGGTGATTATTGCCGCCACTGGAAAATATATTTTTACCGACAACCTTGGCCGCAAGGTTGCGGAATTCCAGCGCGAACAATTAGTGCAAGCGCTAATTGACAAGGAACTCACACTGATCAACAACGGTGATAGTTTTGACGATCAACTCGTTAAAGTGATTCGCGGTTTGCGCAAAGATGTTTCTTAGGGAACCCCTGAAAAATGTTTACGGTGCAGCGCTGGCTAGGCAAATTTGTTCGAAAAAGCAGAGTTTATTGAAATAAATGAGCATTTTGAGAAAAAATTTAACGACGCCAGAGCAAACAAGTTAATTTTTCAGCGGTTCCCTTAATTACTTCCTAGTTAGGAATCTACAATGACCACCGAAGACCAACGCCAAGAATATCGCCTGGAAACCCTACTCACGGTTTTTTTAGAGTTGGGCGATGCAGCAGATTCCGAGCCCGTGATTGTGGTCAGCCGCAGCTTAGATATTTCTGCCAATGGCCTGCGCATTATTACTGACCGCCAACTGCCTGCGGGCAGCATTGTGCGCGCCTGCGTTCAGACTCAGGATATGAAGCAACGCTTTATGCTCATAACCGAAATTAAATGGGCGCAAGTTTGGCAAAACCCTGGCGAATTCCTAATTGGTTTAGCGCTGTTTGAATCTGAAGATTCCGATATTTTGGAATGGAAAGAGTTTATTGCACACCAATGTGAAGCATTAGGATGACTCCCCGTGCTGTCTACACCTTACCGGTTAAGAGTTCAGTAGATAATTAAAGCCCCAATCATTAAACTCACAGGTGAGATCACTGCGAGCAAACTCAAATGAATACTGAACAACCGCCAATCAATAGTTCATCTTCCGATGCGACGCTTATCAACGCAGTGATGCCGACTACACACATTCATGTCAATCAGTTGCCGGAGAGCGCTCCTGCGCCAAAACAACCGATCAGCATTGATATAGGCGATACCATTAAAAATCGCTTTGTGTTGGATGAGCTGCTTGGCAAAGGTGGGATGGGCTGCGTCTATCGCGCACTCGATCTACGTAAAAAAGAAGCTGGCGATAACAAGCCCTATATCGCTTTAAAATTATTGGGGGACGATTTTAAACATCACCCACACGCATTAATTACGCTGCAACGCGAAGCCCGCAAAACGCAGGAGCTAGCGCACCCTAACATAGTGACCGTATATGATTTTGATCGCGATGGCGATTTAATCTATTTAACTATGGAAGAATTAAAAGGAAAATCGCTGGACGAGTTACTCGCAGATTCAGCGATTGTTCTTACACTCAAACAAAAACTCGACATACTGCAACAAATCGCACAAGGCTTAGCCTATGCCCACAGCAAAGGTATAGTTCACTCAGATTTAAAGCCGGCTAACATTTTTATTACTGACAAAAATCTGGTAAAGATTTTAGATTTTGGTATTGCGCGTGCCGCTAACGCAGAGACTTATGAAGACCATTTTGATGCAGGAAAGTTGGGTGCCATCACCTTTGCCTATGGCAGCTTAGAAATGCTCAACTTTGAGCCACCACACACTAGCGACGATATTTACGCGCTAGGTATTATTGCGTGTGAATTGATTGGCAAGGAGCACCCCTACCAACACCAAAACGCACAACAAGTATTAATCGATGCCATATCCCCCAAAATACCAACACTAACCAACCCACTGTTACGAAAACTCTTGCAGCAGAGCATTGCAATAAAACGAATTAGCCGAATACAGCATGCGGACGATTTTCTTAAGAAACTCAAATTTGCTCGAAAAGGAATAAAAACGACTATCGGAATAGCCGTTGCAGGAGTTCTCGCACTGACAGCAAACTTTATTTACTGGCAATATTTTGCTTCCCACGACATTAAATTTTCAGACCTACCTATAGCGGCACAACATGAATTTAATGCTCACATCAAAGAAGCCGAAACCGCGATGAGTTTTGAGGATTTACAAGGTGCAGTGGTCAGCATTGATCAAGCGTATAAAATTCATCAGTCACAAAAGGAATTGATAAAACTCCGCAACAGAGTTGTCACTATTATTTCCACAAACCTAACAACCGCCAATACAGAGTTGGAGCGTGAATTTTATCAACAGCAACTGAATCAATTAAAAGCTTACCCAGCGTTTTCAAAGATCACAGAATAAAGTATCAGAAGATTAATTATTTAGCGCACCTTCCTCCAACCACGTTAAGATGGTTTTACCCAAACCATTTAACTGATCAATTGATGTTGGCGAAGCACCATTCAACGATGAATTACACAATCTATTATCCCCTAAATGATTTGGATCGCCACAAGCATAAGCCATGAAGGATGAGCCAAGCCCACCCGCCGACGAGGAAAAAGTAGAATAGTTACGCCAATTGGGCCCAAGGGCACTCGTGTTAGTACGATGACAACCCGGGCAACTAGAATCAATACTGGAACTAATCGACGAAAAACTCACCGTGGAATTCAACACAATATTGACGGTTCCTTGGCTGACTTTTTTCGTAAATGAATTATCGCGAATACGATAATTGAATGAATCAAGCCCGACAAAATTAGCGGGCGGTGTGTAAGAAATAACACCATTGCTCATTGACACTTGCCCACCTTTTGCAGACGAGGAATCTACCGAGTCTAGTGTAAAAACTAAACCGGCAGCCGAAGAATCATTTGCCGTTGGATCTGGGCAAACTTGTGTATTGAAGACAATGGGAAATTGATGCTGGTTAATCGTGGTGCGCGCAGGGGATGAACATGAATCCGGCCCGCCTATAGTAGGCGCAGCTAAAGAGTTTACGATAACGCTCACCGCTTTCGCGCTAGATCTATCGCCAAACGAATCTTCAATTGCCAATGAAAATTCTGCATCACCCGCCGTTTTTGCAGCAGTAGATTGGAAAATCACCTTACCACTCACAGAATCGACATTGGTTATAGCGCCATTTTTAACGCTGTCGCCTATTATAATTTTGGGTGTTTTGCCTTTAACAATATCGCCAAATACAGTTCGGCAAATTTTATCATCAACCGCTGCACTGGGGCACAATAGTGAAT
Source organism: uncultured Cellvibrionaceae bacterium (assembly GCA_964653305.1). Taxonomy (GTDB): domain Bacteria; phylum Pseudomonadota; class Gammaproteobacteria; order Pseudomonadales; family Cellvibrionaceae; genus Cellvibrio. The sequence goes on from CAZZEV010000074.1 coordinate 5,481, forward strand.
AGAGATTAATCTCGAGCTCACCACCCTCAATGACAGATTGAACAGGAATGTCACTCAATGTTGGCGCATAGTCTGCAACCAAAATACTGCGAGTTGTAATGGGTGACTCTCCATCCGCACTGGAGACCTGCAAGCCAATAACATGAGACCCTCCGGGCCGTTTTGGAATGAACGTAAACTTTCTGCTTGTGCTTACAGTGGAGGCATCCACAGTCCAACGATAATTGTTTGCAAACAAACTCGCGCGACCATCAAACAACGCCATTTCATCAAAATCAATTTTTATATCTGCGACCGCTTTAGGATTAGGATCAGGGAAAATTAATGCCACAGGAGCTCCCGGCAATAATTTGTCAGATACATCATTGGTAGCAATTGAATCGGTATTGAGATGATCCCTAAGTTTTTTTGCCGCGGAATCACCTCCCGCAAAATCCAACCAGAATCTATCCATTGTCAAACGAGACAAAGGCATAATCCCTCGTTCATAAACATAATTTTTTAACGATGGATGATTTACAAATTCATTGTAATTATCGAAGTCAAATTTTGCATTGGGCGTAAACAAGTGGCACATACGACAGTTGCGATCATAGACTCCCGTATACAGGGACTCTTGAGCAGCATTGCCACGCCAACCTTTAGGAACATAACTACCGTCGAATTGCCCACTGGGAAGCGTTTTTAATTGTTCCTGCAATCCTTGCAATTCCAATTCCGTTAAATTGCGCGTATCACCGCCAAAATTTAAAGCCTCCACCTTGGCTCGCTCCGCTGCGCCGCCGTACCAGCCGTGCAATTGGGTAATTGCATGCGCGAAACGCGGAATATTTTTTGGGTTTTCCGTAAATGTGTGTAACACCATCTGATTCTGCTGCTTAAACCGAGACTCTTGCGCTTCACGACTATACTTTTCTTGCTCAGCACCCGCCAAACCGGTCGCCTTTGCAAAGGCAGCGAAAGCGGGATCAATTAAGTTTTTCTTAGTTGCATTAGTATATAAAAATGCATCCAAATCCCACGGCATAAAACCGGAATCCAAATCCGCATGTGAGGCCAGTATCTTGCCGTTGGTATTAAATTCAGTTGTGTGGTTATTGCCATAGTGACAAGCAGTGCATACGCCCGGCAAATATTTTTCACCTCGACCATCAAAGTTCATGGACTCGGCGCGAATATAGCCACCATTTTTAGCATCTGGAATGTATGCAAAAAACTTTACGATTTTTTTAGCAGATGCAGATGGCGCAGCATCCGGTTGGTCGCCGCAAATACCTGTCGGCGCAGGGCTGTACTCCATTGCCACAATTGCAAATTCATTGCGATTATGGAGGGTATTTTCCAGTGTGTTGTAATTGGTCACATATGAATAGACGTTGCCATTGGGATCTTGGCGGATATACATATCGCGACCAAACCCAAGGTCATAATTGTTAATATATTTCGTATTAACCGTTCCATCATCTTTCCCCGTAAACCCTGCTTTAGCTAACCAGCCAGAAAATGTTTTGGCATTTTCTAAGGGATCAATACAACGATAATAATTATTGGCGCTAAGTTTTGATTCTAAATTCAGAGCTTGGCGCAGCTCCTCTACGTCAATTAGAGCCGATGAACCACTACCCGTTAATATGGGCTTTTGTTGCTTTATAGAGAGTCTTGCAGACCCACTTCCTTGTAGCCTAGAAACCGACACATCCAATAATTTCTCATCTGCCGCATCAGCTAAATATACATTCAGCGAAGCACCTGCAGCTTGCTGCAATTCAAAACTAAGCTGTAACTGGGCTTCTTGCAAATATTCAAACTCAAGGCGTGACAAACGCGAACTTGACGTAAATTGTTTGTTGATTTCATCCATGTTTAGTTCCGGCAAAGGAACACTGAAGGAGAGATTATTGCTGCCGGTAACAGAGTCCACCTTACCCGCTGGCACAACTCCAGAAAACTCTTCATTCATAACGGTGGCTTGATGTTTATTACCGTCGCGCCCTTGCCAAGTTGCCGTTCCCTTTACCTTGAGTACAACAGCAATATTGCTGGCAACCGTTTCATCTTTGGCCGCAGATATATAAACAGATACTTTATTGTCCACCGAAGGAATAGCAAGGAAATGATTTGAATCCTTAATTGACTGCACCAATAACTCAATATCACTCGATGCTTTCACGCCATCTGCATCTGTGACCGTTAAACGGAATTTTAAATTGACACCCTTTGTATCATCGAGAGGAAGATTGGGCGCTTTAAACGCAATCGCATTTGTCGTCCGCTCATAGAATTCAACTTTAAAGCCCGATGCATCTATCTGCTCCCAGTGATAATGGAGAATCGGATCATCAAAGCCTTTACTGTTTTGACCAGTCAAAGACACATCTGAGCCAGAACGAACTCTTGCAATTCCATTTCCTACCGCAGCTCCCAAAACTTCTACAATTGCTTGAGGTGCAACATCTGTCGATGATTTTTTTTGCTCTGCTGCAGAACCACCACAACCGACCAAAAATAGACATAGAAACCCTATAAACAAGAACTGCAAACTATTATTATTTTTCATACTCATTGCCAAAATACAGTTGTAATAGATTAATCTTAACCAATCTTAAAATTCGTAACGAACACCAAATTCAAACATATCTATTTCATAGTTGTTTAAATCTTTTAAAACCTTGTATTGAAAAAATGCTTGCAGCCCACCCGCGAGCACGCCATCTGCAACTTTTTGATGCGCGCCGCGTAACACAGCTGACACCCCAAACGTATTTATCGAGTATTCATCGTCAGGCAGATCTGTAGGCACGCCAAAGGTATTTACTTGGCTAACCGAATTCACATATCGCGCGGCGATTGTTCTCGCCTGATCTTCTTTTTGTGTGACGAGTTCATAAGTTATATAGGGCGTAATAACTGCTGCTGCAGGCGTGAATGTATAGCGGAGAGTTGCACCTAAAGTCGCATTGGCGGCATTAATCTTTTGATCGGCAACCACCAAATCAAATGCAGCTTGCTTCACATCTCGCTCCACAAATTGGTCAATGTTTGTGGTTGTACCATTCAAATGAATAAAAGGCTCAAGGCTGAATTTTTTATAACTTAGATTATAACCAGCACCTAAAAACAAGGAGGTGTTTTGTGCATCAACAGCCGCAACAGTTTCCGTATTTGGACTGGGGATATCGGGGTTTAATGATGGATATCGAATCGCTCGCACACTATCGAACTTAAGTTTTTGGTAGCCAAGAGACGCATTCACATAAAAGTTTTCAAACTGATACATCGCGAAAGGAAAGACGCTAACGCCTGATGCATCTACCTTGCCCGACACTATACTTTTTGAACTATCGAAATCGACACGACGATCAATTAGACCGAAGGTGGCACCAACAATCCACGCATCATTTATACGATAGTCAATTCCTGCATTGATTTGATTTCCTTCAAAATCGAAAGCGTCCTCTAAGTCAGTAGGCGCTTTTGTGCCTCTGCCACCGGAGTAATTTAAAAATCCACCCCACGCACTATAAACCTCATCATCTCCTGCACCACCGCCACTCACCAAACTGTCCTGAACAGCATAATAAGATTGGCCGCTGTAATTAGCCTGGGCATGCGAATAGAAACCCTGCGAACCCAATCTCAGTGCTGTTAAGCGCGAACTTAAACTAAACATTTGTTCGCGCAAGTAGTCACTCGATAATGACCCTTGTACTGAGTATTCCTCTGCTGCATCCCAACGCAATGCGAAACCCAAACCACGCTTGTCGAGCCCCAAACTAAATTGAGTGGCGCCATCGTTAGTCAAATCATTACCTGTATGAACGATTGCGCGAACATTTTTAAACAATTGATACGTCTGACCAGTGCAAGTAGGCCCTACAGTGACATTACCGTTGGCACCCACTACGGCTGGCGCACGCATAGAATCAAAGCAGCCGGCATTCGCAATTAAGCCCTCATAAGTTCGTAAAGCGGCAGAGGCACTGCGGTTTTCGAGCTCGTTAGAAAAACTGCCCAGCAGTTGCGCCAACCCAGCATGTGCATTCGCGGAAACCACAAACATTGACATCCACAACAGGTGGCGATTCATCTCAATTTTCATCATCATTTATCTTCACGTTTTTACGGCAGCCTAGGTATTCGAGCAATTAGACCAAATACAATTTATTTGCTTACAAAAAAGAAATCGCCAACTTCATGTCCAGTTCCTTTGATGGCTTTAAATTCCGGCAATTGAACAAAATTGATGACTTTTGCTCTTTCGGTTACTTGATTTTTTATTTTCAAAAAAAGTTCTGGCCCACTAATAACACCTTTAGCGGAATCCAATGCGTCTAAAAATGCACTCGCGAAAACTGAATGACCGTTTCCACCGTTATCAAGCACAGGAAGATCGCCACCCGAGGACAGCAATAAACGGGATTTCTTTGGCAATTTATACCGGATATAGTCTTCACTAAAGACTTGCTTATCTCCCATAAATAAATGGCCCGGCTCTGAGGATAAAAGACCCGCGTAACATGAATCAGCAACCACTAACACTCGCTTCGCTTTTAGGTAAGCGAGATGGCGACTAACGAACTCATTGGAGACCCAAAAGGTATCATCCGGCGGCGGAGTGGCATTGCTTGGCAACCAATAGCCCGATTCAATTCCACCCGCTTTGATGCGGCTACCGTGGCCCGCGTAAAAAATAAGTAAATTATCTGCTTCACCTAAACGTGCATCCATATCATTAATAGCTTTCATGATGGTGCTGTTATTTCCATCGAGAACCATGGTTACTTGGAAGCCGTATTTTTCTTCTAGTATTTTCTTCGCACGTTTTGCATCAGAATGGGGTGTTTTCAAGCTATCTATATGTTCATATTCCTGATTGGCAATAATAAGAGCGTAATACTTTCCAAACTGTAAATTGCCTTTATTCATGGATTGAGCTGTTGCTTGGCTCGCACTGACGGCTGCATTATTTACTTTAGGCTCACGGATTTGGGCAAGCGTATTTATTTCTTTTATTACACCGGCTCGCTCGCTATCAATACCCGTAATCCATTTTTTCAATTGCGCAATTTCTGCCTGGCGCTTGGCGTCCGCTTCGATTTTTTTGGTGCTGACTGACAGTGCAGCCAACTGATTATTGAGTAAATTTATTTGCGAATTTTTTTCATCAAGAGATTGCTGCAATTGATTGCGCAGCTCTTGCTGTGCTGTATCTGCAGCTGATTGGTAGATCAAGTTATCTTGCGGTAAGCCCCACGCTTTGCGATACCAGTTAAGCGCTGTCATTTTATTCTTTTCAACACCTAGGCCTTGCTCATACAAGGTTCCTAAATTAAATTGCGCGCGTGCGTTCCCTTGTGCCGCCGCTTTTTGATACCAAATCAAAGCCGCTTCGTAATTAGGCTCGCCACCCAAACCGCGCTCAAAAATTTCGCCCACATTCGTTTGCGCCTCCAGATCACCCAGCTCCGCAGCGGGTAACCACACCTGCAAGGCCGTTTTGTAATTAGCGCGATCATAGGCAACATATTCTCCACCGCGAATGCGACAATCTGCCGCTGTTGTGAGCGCCGGGCGACGCGGAGTCATGTAGGCACCACCACCCAATTGGCGAACCTGACCGGGCAGCAGACAATCGACAATATATAAATCCGCTGCATTTGGCGCTGGCGCACCTTGCGGAGGCACTCTTGGTTGTGGCGAGCCGCAAGACGATAGCACCAACAAGGCCATCATCGCCAAGGAGATTGCATTGCAAAAAAAACGTGTAACGAAAGCTAAAATGCAATTCATTGTCAGCACCCACCCAAAGAATATTTATAGAAAGTGATTGAGAAGAAGGTAAAGTGGTCAATTATTACACGCATAAACATCAAATGACAGCGCAGTCATTATGATCTAAGTCATACTTTGAACATAAAGCCAAGGTTCAAATCAGCCTCCAGAGGTACAGTAAAATTTAATCGGGTACGCAAGATGGCAAAAAAATACTTTGTATTATCAATCATTTTAATTTTTATCAGCGCATGCCAAACCACACCAGATGTCAAGTTTAAGGCACCTGAAACGAGCACTGTAATTGACTCGCACTTTAAACATCTAGCCGTTTTTAACGAAGGCAAGGGTCCGCGATTGCACGTCTACATCGAAGGTGATGGGCGCCCTTTTGTGAATCGCTTTCTCATCGCAACAGACCCAACTCCGCAAAATCCCTTAGTCTTAAAGCTTATGGCATTAGACAAATCAGCGAGTCTTTATTTAGGTCGCCCCTGCTACTTTAATAACAGCCGCAGCGATATGGCTGATGCCGCCTGCCATCTAGAGTTTTGGACTAATGCGCGCTATTCAGAAAAGGTCGTTGAAAGCATGATTTTTGGATTACGCCAACATTTGGCTACGCGCTCATATCAAGGCATTAGTTTAATTGG
>CAZZEV010000075.1:0-11779 GCA_964653305.1 uncultured Cellvibrionaceae bacterium
GACCTCATGGCGCTCGCACAAACGAGCTTGTTATTACTTTTATAAACGAGCATGAATAAAACGTTAAAAAACCATGACAATTCTAGACACCAGCTAAAGCGTGCTGCTGCCTAGCAAAGTAAACTGCGCCAAATTCTGGCTGACTAATGGGGTTGGATAAGCTTGCCGCAACACTCGGTTTTAACCAAGGTGTTAAAGGGCCAGACAAACCACCAATTAATGACATACGGCTTGGTCCTGTCTCCCACAACTTTTCAGCAACGGCACTCATATAATCGGCGCCTTCACGCATAATTTTTACCGCGACTTCATCTTTTAATTCTGCCGCTTCTAATACAAAACGGGCGAGCTGCGCATAATCGCTGGATTTTGCGGCGCCCATCTTATCGACAATCATCACGCCTTTTGCTTGTAAATGATCGCCAATCAAATCGTTCAAACGGGTTTGCGGGCCAAGCGCATCGGATGCTAACAAAACCGCCTTGACCGCTTCTAAACCAATCCAGGCCCCGCTGCATTTATCACCAAAAGGAAACCCATGCGCACCCAAAATAGTGGCCTTGCCATTTACAAAGGAATAGCCGCAAGAACCTGTGCCAGCAATCATGACCGCACCTTCATCGCGAGTGTGCGCACCTAAACAGGCGATGTGTAAATCAGTGGTGAGATACATTTTTTTAAAAGGGTGATTCCAAGTGTTCATCACTTCAAACAAGCTGGGTAAATTAACGCCCGCCAAACCTACACCCGCAATTAAATCGCCAGCGGCTGAGTTGGGTAAATTCGCTTCTGTTAAAGCCATTTCCACGGCTTGCAGAATAGAGGCTTTGGTTTGCAACTGGCCGTGCAAAGGGTTAGCCGGACCACCGACACCTGTACCCAGCACTTTATCGTCGGCAGAAAATATACGCGCACGGCATTTAGTGCCGCCGCCATCAATACCAACAAAAAGTTGCTCGGAACCAAGATTTGGCATTTTTCCCATGATGACCTCAATTACAACCGTAAATACACACTAATCAGGCTCGGCGTGACTGCAACCGATGTTTTAATTTTTTAATAGGCTCGCTGCCCTCTGCTGAAAAAAGTTGGTGCCTTGCGGCACCAACAAAAGGATTGACTCAACAACAGAGAACAACAAGCATTTAACTCAGACATAGATTAATCTCATGAGACAACGTTGTCAAACAAATAATGCACATCATTGGGAAGATTTATACTCGCAAGAAAAAGCATCTTACTGCCACTAAAAAGCATCGGTAAATGTTAAAGATTTTTTAACCGCTGCAAGTATTCGCGATGTGGCAAACTGTGGATCAACGCCTGCCGAACCAAGCCCTCAAAGTCTGTCGAAGTTGCGCTTTGTTCCGCTGACTCTATCGCAAGCGATAGCTCAGGATAATGCTGCATACCATAGAGAATGTAGCGATAGTTCTCATCGGTAAAAGTCGTTGAATAACTGCCGGCCAAATCATGGTACTCACAAATCTTATATTTCCACACACTCAATAGTTGCTGCAGCTCAGGGCAATATTGCGCTTTTTTACTGGCCTCTCGCCAAAACTCAGTATCATCCCTATCGGTTAAGCAATAATGCAACACAATAAACTGCTTTAAATCTTGATAGAAACCGCGCATTAAGCGATTGTACGAATCTTTAACTGCTTGCGGGGGATTTACTTGCGATAAATGCGTTGCCAACAAGCCCACACCCAAATTAATTAAATGTAGACCTGTCGATTCAAGTGGCTCGATAAAACCCGCAGCCAAACCAATAGCAACACAATTTTTCACCCAAAATTCTTGGCGACAGCCGACTTTCATATCGAGATGCACGCTCTTTAAAATTTTTGCGTCTTCACCTAAAAACTCGCGCAACTCTTGCTCGGCTTGCTCGCGCGTTAGCCGCTTGCCATCGTAAACGTAACCCGTGCCTTGGCGGTTAACCAAATCAATTTGCCACGCCCAACCATTGGTTAAAGCCGTGGCAGTTGTATAGGGCTGAGGCGAACCTTCCGGCAAATCGCGCTGAATGGCAACAGCTTTATTACAAGGCAAAGCATCTTCAAATGAATTCCAATTATTTTCGCGCAATTTGTCAATTAACAAACCGCGAAAGCCGGTGCAATCGATAAAAAAATCCGCCGCATAATTGTTGCCATTGGCAATGACACTCGCCACACCACTTTCACCGAGAATTACTTCAGTAACAGTTGCCTCGGTATGTTCAACACCAACTTCAATCGCTTTACGACCTAAAAATTTAGCGAGCAAGGTTGCGTCTAAATGATAGCCATAAGGAACAACGCCTTGATAGGGTCGTGACTGCATTGATTTAGGGCAGTGCCCACGTTTAATGAGATGCGAACTCAAACATACGCCTTGATCATAGCGTTCATGTTCAAAACGCTTATTTAAAATCCATGAGCTACTAATATCCATAACCTTGCCAGATACTTGCTGCTCAAAAGGGTGAAAATATTGATGTGTTTCACCTGCAACAGGGCGCATCCAATTGCGAAACATAATGCCGGTTTTAAAGGTTGCATTAGTTTCCGCCATTAATTCACGTTCATCCAACCCCATGGCTGCGAAGAAAAAACGAATGCTGTGCACAGTCGCTTCACCCACACCAATAATTCCAATATCGGGGCTTTCAATTACTTGAATATGATAATTTTTAATGGAGTGATTAAGCAGTTTATTGAGGTAGATGGCCGCCATCCAACCGGCTGACCCACCGCCAACTATGGCTATTTTTTTTACGGAATGAGAATTCATAAATTCACCCAACAATTAATATTTTTGCAAACCATAGCGTTTAATACGGTCAATCAATTCGCGATGAGGTAGCAGCTGGTTGCTTGCGACAGTTGCATGCTGCTGAATTTTTTGCATAACCGTTTTGGCGCGAGCGCCGTCAATATATCGGGATGCGCGCCCACGCAAATCTGTAGGGTAATTCATGCCGTAGAGCACATAGAGATAATTTTCTAAATTAAATATCTCCATGCGGCTGGGGAAATCATATTCAGTCGGTAATTGATAGCGCCAAGCGGCAAGTTTCGCCAAGAGCTCATCGCTCGCCGTTGCAGGTGAACGATTATCTAACCAAAAATCGCTGTCATCGCGCTGCGAGATAAAATAATGCAGTTTTACAAAATCGATAACTTTGTCCCACGCATGGCGCGCACGCAGATTAAACTGCGCTGCCGCTGCTGGAATTTCATCGAAACAGGCGGGAAATAAATCGGCTAACATTCGTGCAGTTGCGTCGTAAACTAACAAACCGGTTGCTTCAAGCGGTTCAACAAAGCCTTGCGCTAAACCAATAGCCGCGCAATTTTTTACCCAAAATTTCTCGCGGTAGCCCACATTCATGGGGATTTTTCGGCAGGAAACATCTTTATGTTCTGGCCCTAAATAAGTACGCAAAACTTCTTCGGCGCGCTCATGGGTGGTGTGAGCACTGGAATAAACATAACCCGTACCACGACGAGTGGTGAGACCAATATCCCAAATCCAACCGGATTCTTTTGCGGTGGCAATGGTGTAGCAAGGGATGGGGGTATTTTCATCCGCATAGGGCACTTGTACGGCTAAAGCGTAATCGGCAAACAAGGTGGATTTTTTATCAATAAACCCAACACCTAATTGCTGGCCAATAAGTAGCGCACTAAAACCGGAGCAATCCACAAAAAAATCAGCGGCAACTTCGCCTTTATCGGTAATCAATTTTTCAATATTGCCATCGCCAGACATTATCACCTGTTGCACATTGGCTAACTGATGCTTCACCCCCAAATGAGTGACCGCATGCTTAGTCAGCAAGCGTGCAAATTTTGCAGCATCTAAATGATAGGCATAGTTCGTTGTGCCCACATATTCGGGATCTACCATTTGCTTGGGCGCCAAACCTAAATCGCAGATTCGCCCTTGAATAGAAACTGCGTCTGCATAGCTGAAGTCTTGCGTAGAATTTAATACCCAGTAGGGGCTTAAATCAAAAGGCTGAATGCAGGGAAAATCAAATAAATGGTGGTAAGAATTATTGTTGGAATTAGCACTAGGATTATGTTGCCAATCAACAAACTTAATACTCTGCTTAAAGGTAGCATCGCACTCGCGAATAAAATCGGTTTCACTGATGCCTAAATATTGCAGCGTTTTGCGAATGGCCGGTACAGTGCCCTCGCCCACACCTATGGTGGGAATATCGGGAGATTCAATTAGCGTAACCTGAATGGCACTGGCAGAATTCGCTTCAAGGCGCTTCGCCAAATGGTTTGCGGTCAACCAACCTGCGGTTCCGCCACCCACAACCACGACATGCTTTATTAAATGTTTGGCATTCTCAGTCATAGCAATCACTTCAATACTTATGCATTAAATGCAGCAACATAACTCAATTGATGTAACGACATAAGATGCGCATAAATTGGCGCAAACAAACCATTTTTGTGCAAGGTTAAAACATGATTATCGGCAAGCTGACTTAGCTTATCTTCGTCAACAATGTATACGCCTTTGATGCTGACATTTTCGCCAGCCACTTGTACCGATAGATGCTGATGACTGAGCAAATCCATTTCCACCAAGAGATCAATAATATTTTTGGTAACAGCTTCATTTTCTAAATAGGCGACTAAATTATTTTTACGTGCCATCAAATAATCGGTTTCTTTACCTGCGGCATCAAACAGCAGCTCACCTTCATCCAAATCAACTCGGGCACTGGTTTCGTCTATCCCCAAGTGCAGTAAATTCTGCGAACCCTCTTCCGCAATTAAATATAAAGGGGCATTGCGGGCAACTTGCGGTATATACCCAGTTAGCCATTGATTATTTTTCACAAATTTATTTTCACCGGGCTTAATGCCCAATACGCACACCGATTGGAATCTTCCGGTATCGGTATTTTTAACGAAGACAATGGGATAGGTTCTGGCTGCAGCTAGAAATTCTTGAAATACAATTGGGATTACTTGCTGGCTGCTTACATGCGTCATATTGCTATCATTGATTTTAATGCGACTATGCACATCAACCTGTATCGGCACTATATCGACCATTTCATTGCACCTTTTCGAGTGAATCTTTTCAGTAAAAAAACCAAAAAAAAGAGGGAGCTATCAACTCCCTCTCCTTTTCTTTTTACTACATATTTTTACTTCATCTTCTTAATTAGAACTTGAAGTTTAAACCTAAACTAATGTTGCGAGAAGTTTCGTACTCATACACAGGGAACTCTTTGGTAAAGCCGCTCGCGTGACCATCGTTACTGTCTGGCTTCGCATTATTACCAAATTGCTTGTCGCGTGCAGCGAGCAAGTTGTTCGCATCCAATTTCAAGGTGAAATTGTCAGTGATATTCCAAGAAGAGCTGAAATCCAAGCTGCCAAAGTCATCGTGCAAGCGGTTACCGTAAGAGCCAATTTCACGCAACATGTAAGCGCTGCGGAAGTTATAGGCCAAACGCACACTGAAAGTTTCGTTTTCATAATAACCGGTAGCGTTGTACGAATGTTTAGAGCTGTCAGTCAAAATACCGTTGCCATCTTTAAACGCGTCTTTGTCGGTGCTGGTATCGGTGTAAGTGTAGTTCACCAGAGAACCAAAACCATTGCCGAAGTCTTGTTGGTACTGCAGCTCGATACCATTTACTTTTGCTTGCTTACCGTTAGTGAACGACTGCACTGTCCAACCCATTGCCGCTTCAGCAGGCTTAACCAAGGTGAATGGAACTTCGCTCGCAGGCACATTGGTTCTGGTGCTGTTAGAAATAAAGTTCATTACGTCTTTAGTAAAGAATGCAGCAGAAATCATGGATTTCTCAGCAAAGTACCATTCCGCGCCGAAGTCGAATTGATTTGAAATATAAGGTTTCAAATCTGGGTTACCGGCAATCCAGAATTGGTTGTTAGGTACGTCATCGTTGGTACCGTTAGGTGTTGGGTTCGCATACATAAAGTTGTATTGCGGACGCGCCGCCGAACGACCCGCAGACACACGCAACGTCACTTCGTCAGTCAAAGTGTAAGAGGTGTTGATGCTTGGCAAGAACTCGCTGTAGCTACCATCGGTGTGGCCTTTTTTGCCGCCCAAGTAGTAAGTAGAGGTTGCATCAGTAGTGATGTAACGAACGCCCAAGTTACCTTTTAGAGCATCTTGTTCAAAGGTTGCCATTACGTAGGCAGCCGAGTTGGTTTCATCGATCTCTGAATGCGAACCCAAGTCTTCGTGTTGACCAATAATACTTGCCTTAGCCCATGCTTTTAACTTATCCGCATCGTACTTCTGAATCACGTAGTTACCAGCGCCAACGTCGATAGTGCCAGCTGATACTAAGGACGTTGAAATAACGGGGTTAAAGCCTGGCTTTTGATCAAAGAACCATTGCGTGGATTGGGTATTGTGGCTTGAGTGTTTTACGCCGGTGCTAATGGAGTTGATTGCGCCCAAATCAACATCAAATTTGATATCGCCTTGGAGGTAATCTTCACCATCCTCTTTGGGCGTGCGGTTAAAGGAAGCGCCTGTACCCATCGCCAAAGTACCTGGATTGTAGGTCGCAAGATTGATATTGCCCGGTTTCCACGTTTGCTTGCCGTTAGAGAAATCGAAAGAACCGCCAACGATTGGGGTACCGCCAGTGCCATCGTCCACCACCATTTCAAAGTCAGTACCGCCAGTTGAGCTGGTTGTACCTACTTGTACTTTAGCTTCGTAGTTATCGCCGGTGTAAGTAGCCGCCAAGTCGAATACTTTAGACTTCATGGTGGCTTCACGTGGACGCTCTTGGTAGTAAGCAACATTCAATGGGCCTTTAACAACAGCACCATTTTTTTGTTGGTCAGCAGTTGCTGGAACACCCCAGGAAGTATTGCCTTGAGTCAACCACAACGCATAGTTGGTGTTGTTGGCTTTCATTTCCATGTTGATGGCGTTAAAGACCACATCCAAGTTGTCGGATGGTTTGAATTGCAAGGTTAAGGTTTGCGCTTCGCGTTGACGATCTTGCTCAAAAGCTACTGGGCCTGCGCCCCACTCCCAGAAAGCTTCGTTACCTTGACGTTGCAATTGGCGTTTTTGATAAACCACAGAGGCCAAGGCACCGAAAGTTTCTTCAGCGTTTTTCCAAGACCCCATTGCCGATACTTTTGGATCAACTGAACCTGAGTCAGATTGTGATTGCACTTCAACTGAACCGTAAAGGCTCATGCTCTTCATATCCAAAGGCTTACGTGTATGAACCACAACCGTACCACCTACGCCACCTTCAGCAAGGTTAGCTTGGGTAGATTTGTACACCTCTAAACCGCCAACCAATTCAGAGGGCAGCAATTCATAGTTAAAGCTACGGCGCGCAGGCTCAAGCACAAACCAGCCAGTAGAGGCTACGTTTTGACCGTTGAGGGTGGTGAGCGTCAAGTCTTGGCCAGTACCGCGAATAGATACCGCTGCACCTTCGCCGAAGCCGCGTTGAATGGTCACACCTGGGATACGCTGCAAAGATTCAGCAACGTTTTTATCGGGGAACTTACCTACGTCTTCTGCAGTTACTGCATCCACGATTGAATCTGAATTACGCTTGATATCCAAGCTTTTTTGCAGCGAAGCGCGAATACCCGTAATGACAACTTCTTCGCCTTGAGCAGCAGCTTCTTGGGCGTGTACTTGTGCACTCATGCCCACAAGCAAAATGGCAGCAGAACTGGTTAAGAGTGCGGTTTTATTGAGCAGCGATTTACGGTTAGCTGCTTTGATGGCATCGCTAAGCTTGTTATACATGACTTTCCCCTTAAATATTTTGGCTTTGTTTTTTGTACAACAACCTGACAACGTTGTCGTTGAAGCAACATTATTCCCACTGGACAACGTTGTCAACCCCATGTGTAATTTATTCACAAAAGCAGAAAAATCAGATTTTCTTATGTTTTTCAGAGGGATAGATCTACGTGGATGCGTCTTACAGAAATAAAAGTGTAAAAAAATATTTTGACGCATGGGTCATTACGCCAAAATTACGCGGGCGAGGGGCGGTCTTGAATGGGGATTAGGGGAAACTGGATAGGTGATTGGTAGGCTGGAATTGCGAAGGAGCTCGACAATTGCTCGATTTCATTCCCGATGAAATTCTACCTCCCCCATCCATGGGGTCGTCCTACATTGTTCTACTACTTCACATCCATGTGAATATTCGCTTTTCAAACCTACACACTTAGGAGACTTTTACTTCTGCAGCAATTTTACCCGCAAATTCCGCAAACTGGCTTTCACTTTTTCGGCATTATCTGGGCCCATGCGCAGCATTAATTTGTGCGCCTCTGGCAACTTCTCTAAGGCTGGGTCTGCAAATTCGTAGTAGACCTTGGGGTGAATTAACAATATGTCGCCACCGGCCTCAGGAGCGCTCAAAACTTTGTCAATAGCGCGAATGAGTACCGAGTGGAAGTTGCCTTTACCACTACCCAGTTCTTGGTGGGCGCGGTTCAACAACGGGTAATAGCGCTTATAGAGCGTTACGGCGGCATCACTCTCCAAGCCAGACAGCACTTGCACATAAAGGGTGTACCGCAAATAGTTTTTGGGGCTAAGGCGAAATTGTTCCACATCTTGCTGCTCGCCCAACTCACCACCTGAGACTTTTACATTGAAAGAATCTGCGGCAAATGCACCTTGAGGCGAGACTATAGGGCGATAATCGTGTACTACTTTGCCCTCCTCCAAAACATCCACCGCGCGCACAAATTTGCGCAAAATATCCTGCGGGATAATCATTTCCACCAAGCCATTTACATTCAATGCTTTTAAAGCAGCGAGCACAGTGACATCACTTTCATTGAGATTGGGCAGTGGCTGGGGGATAGGATCTGGTACTGGCTCATCGTAAACCGGTTTTTCGGCAGCTTGTACTGAAGGTGTGGCAACCTGTTGTAGCGGCACGGGGTTGGGCAAATCATGCAGCTTCGGCGGTTTGCCAATTTGCTCGCCGATAAAAAAGTAGCCTACAGCACTGATTGCACCCACCGCGACTACGACCACAACCCATTTAGTAAGGGCACCCATGGCGCTCGCTGGACGATTGTTGTGCTGCATAAAAGCTCCTATCGATAAAGAGAAATTCAGTGAAGACAAAGCCTGTGAAAGAGACTACCAACAAGCCAATTAGTTGCGTGAGTACATTAGACTCAACTCAACTAAGGCTGGGGCTTGGTTAAGGCGGTTAATATATCTTGCTTATCTTTTTTCCACACCAATAAAGCATTTTTGTTGATATAGTCCAACGCATCTTTTTGCATCTCCGGTTGCGCCAACTGCTGATATAACTGCGCAAGCAACAGTGCTGCTTCAAGCGCCGCAGAATATTCACCCTCTAAATTCGCAAGCTTGAATGCAGCCTCACCCTGCTCTTTTGCCAAAGCAAAATTTTTCTGCTGAAAATGAATTTTCGCCCGCATAAATAACTCTGCACCGGAAAAATCAGTCTCAGCAGCGAATACAGCAAAAGCGTCTGCCCAGCGCTCATTATCAATATAAAAATTAACCAAATGCTCCTGCGCACGCGCTTTAACCCAAGCCTCTTGTTCTGGCTTAAAGCGATTGAGCGCCTGACGATAAAAAGCTTCTTTTTGCACGGGATCATCGCTGCACAGACCTGCAACATCCTCCAACAAAGCATAACTTTCGCCAGGGAATTGGTATTTATCCAAAACAACTTTTGCGCTGGTTAAATAAAGATCTATTTTATCGACTCGTTTAAATTTATAACTAAAAATAGTCAGTGCATGCAGCACCTCTAGCTGCTGCTCAGGTGCGTTAGCCGCTTCAGCTAAGTCTAAGGCACGTAATAAATTGTTTTCGAGAGTTATAAAATCATTTTGGCGATAGTAAATATAGCTGCCGCGCCCCAAAACCCGGCTCAGCAAAACGGGATCATTAAATTCTTCTGCAAAGGCAGCAGCTTGTTTCAACAGTGCCCGAATGTTGTCAGGATAAACAGAATCAAAACTGGCGCTAACCTGCACCATTAATGCGAGCGATTGATAGGGAAGATTCTTTCTGTTTTTCGCTTGTTGCGCCAGCTCTTCCGCTTGCATTTTTGCATTATGCAAATCGCTTAAAAACAATAAATTATCGATCAGTTGATAACGAATCGGAAAGCTATCAGGGTTTTCGCTAAGCAGCAAATGCAATTGCGCATTTACTAACCGCCGGTCTTTCGCGTCCCAAAGCACTTTTATAGGCGCGGTTTTAGCGAGCAGCTCTGCAAAATTAACAGCTAATTCTGCTGGGGTTTTACCGCTTAAATATCCCGTCCATTGGTTCTCTCGCCCCTGCAATATAAATGAGAGGTACAAGGTATCGCCCTGCTGCCTGACCTTAGCTGTTACTAACAAACTGGCCTTTATCGACTCTTTATACACATTAAAAAAATGTGCCGGTGCAGCAACAACTTGTTGGGGGCTGTAGACTTTTTGTGAATGGCCAGTAGAAGGAGGTAAATGCGCAATCAACCCGGTGTAATTATTGATTTTCTCAAAGGCAGCATCCTGCACCTGCTGAGCAATATCTTTACTCCCTGTGTTATTAGCATCCAGCATGAAGGGCTGAATAATAATCGCCGCCGGCGTTGTGGCTGGTACGGATACAGGCGAAGCTCTAAAACCAGATAGAGTGGAGAAAAAAGAGGAGGTAGCGAAAAAATATATTAATGAACAGCAAGCAATAATAAGTGCAGCAAACGACCAAAATCGATAATTGCGCAGATTGCGATGTTGAATTTGCGTTGCTTCAGAAACATCAACTTGTGGTGCATTGATTTGCAGTGGAATTTGCCATTGATAGCCTTTCTTAGGAAAGGTTTTTATCGCATCATCGCCAAACAGAGTACGTAAATTACTAATCGCCTGAAACACGGCTTGTTCAGATACGACCTTTCCTGCCCACACATTTTCTAAAATGGCATCTTTACTAAATACCTGTTCTGGATTCGCCAAAAAAAATGCCAGCAATCTGGATTCATTGAGGCGAATAGCAATAGGTCGCCCTGCCTTGGTCAACACCAGAGTCTGGCTGTCAAAAATAAAATGATTAAAGTAATAGTTCACGTGCGAGGCAATATCGGCTTGTTAGAAGCCGGCAGTTTACACCGATTTTTCACACGGGCACGGACACAACTCGCAGATAGCCCTCCTAAAAATTCTATAGTTTTTCTATAAAGTTGCAAAAAATAGAAAAACTATAAGATTTCCCTCATTCCGCTTGCCCAAACTCCCCCCCCTATGCCGAACTATCGGCATCACTCCTGTTTTATCTCATCTGTTTATTAAGGATTAGACCAATGTCATTTAAACGCATTCCTTTGATTTTATTCTTGGCCAGCCAGAGCTATTTTACTTGCGCATCCGATAAATTTATCGAACCCACTATGGCCAACATTCCCGGCGGCCAATTCACGTTTACCCCTGAGCCGAATAAGGCTAAAGCAGATGTTGCAACCACGACATCAGAACCCATAACTATAAAGCCCTTCCGCATGGGCAAGTACGAAGTCACAGGGGCGGAATTTGCAAAGTTTATTGCTGCAACCCGTTACCCTGTCCCCACCAAATGTCAGCAAATGAACAGTAAACAATGGTTTGATTTTACCCCTGCGACTTGGGATAAACGTAACCATCTGGCAAGCGACTATGAGCCGGTAACCTGCATTGGCTGGAATGCTGCACAGGCTTATGTGCAATGGCTGAGCAAGGAAACGGGTAAGCACTATCGCCTC
>CAZZEV010000076.1:0-11742 GCA_964653305.1 uncultured Cellvibrionaceae bacterium
GATAGCTATGAAGTTTATCGCGCGCCGCTGTTGGATCAAACCAACCATACCCTACAACACTTAAACCAAAATAAAGATATTCTCTACTCTCAAACCTATGGCGGTGGTGGAGTGGGCGTTGGTGTGTTATTGGGGCCATTGGGCGTTGCAGCTAACATTAAGGCGATTGAAAGCAATACCATGAAAGACGTAGCTGCACTTAAAAATAAAATTGACATTAACCCAAACCAAGTATTTGTTAATTCAGCCAGCAAAAATGGGCTTGCGATAAAAACTGACAGTTCCAATAAAAGCCTGAAATTTAGCCCCTACTTGTTAGTAGAGAAAACCGAAGGGGATATTATTATGCTGGCCGCCGCAGTTCTGATCGATCAAGCAGGCACCAAGCAGATGTTTCCCACCAAGTATTTAGTGCAATTGCCAATAACCTATACTGTCGCTGAAATGTCCAAACTGGATGCCAGCAAAACTAAAGCCCTAGAAAGCCATGTTGAGCAAGGTTTTGCTGCCCTCATCGCAAGAATAAAGTCTGAGGCAACGGCTAACCCAGAGACTGAAGAGAAAATAACGGTCGTCTCCGAATTCCTAACACCCAGATTCAAATTTGAAATGGCAGGAAGCTTGGTGGAAAAAACCAACGAATACACCTGGGTAAGAATTGTTGGCGGAGTATGTGGTGTAAGAAACGGTGACCTAACTGTGAAAAAAGTTGCTGCTAAAAAGTAGTGTTAGCGTCACAGTGAACAGATGTAGATTTATTCATTCCACTATGGCGGGCGCCAAGCAATCCTAGACTTGCTTGGCGCCTCGGCAGCTCGCGACCCGCCGGCGCGCTAAAAAAGATCGCGTTTATATGGTCCCGGGGCTGGAGAAAATGACCTCTTGCTCATAAACCTGATTTATTCAGTACCCACTTTACGATTTTCCCCTAAGTGACTAGATCACCTTCCCCCACTCATTACACTGCTAACTGACCTCTGTCTCCCTTTCCTAAGCATTGGGGAAAAATATCACTGTTCTTTCTGTGAAAAGAACGTCAGCGTGGATGTAAACACATGATTAAAACTATCCAACTCGGTGACGCGGAAGCGACGCTGGCCATAACCACCATTCGCAGCGAATTAATTGCGCGCAACAAAACAGCGTCTATCGCCGTTGGCGATCGCCACGGTGAGCTTATTGCCGTCCTCAAAATGGACGGGGCTCCCATGAACTCGGTCTTAGTTGCCACTAATAAGGTTTTCACATCGGCTAGAACCGGCGGCGAGAGCGGCGATATAGGGCGCAACTCTTTAAAAGAGGGCTGGGATTTAGCGAATTTTGGCGATTCCCGTTACATCGGCTGGGAAGGCGGTGCCGCCGTCATCTTTCAAGGTCAAGTTGTAGGTGCTGTGGCCGTGAGCGGTCTTACCGGTGAAGAAGATCTGGAACTCGCAAAACTTGGCATTAACGCAATTTTAGCCACCGCGGAGGCAGCCCAATAATGTCCCCACGCAGTCAACTCACTCTCAAAGGGCCGGATTTTTCACGGGTTATTGCAGGTTTATGGCGGATTGGCGACTGGAACATGAGCGCCCAACAGCGCCTTGGTTTTACCGAGCAGTGCCTCGAACTGGGCGTTACCACCTTCGATCAGGCGGACATTTACGGAAATTATCAAGCGGAAGCCCTGTTTGGTGAAGCCTTAGCCTTAAAGCCGTCCTTGCGCAGCCAAATTGAAATTATCAGTAAATGTGGCATTAAACTTATTTCAGAACATCGCCCTGAACATAGTTTGAAATATTACGACACCTGCGCTGACCATATACTGACTTCGGTGGATACGTCCTTAAAAAATATGCGTACGGATTATTTGGATCTACTGCTGATTCATAGACCTGATCCCTTAATGCGCTTTGATGAAATTGCTCACACTTTTTCCGTGCTGAAACAAGCGGGCAAAGTACGTCGTTTTGGTGTATCCAACTTTAGCCGACATCAATTCGAGTGCCTTCATCAGAGGTTTCCGTTGGTGACGAATCAAGTTGAGTTCTCACCCATGCATACCGCACCTATGTTTGATGAAACCTTCGATGGCTTACAAAATTTGGGGATAGCGCCAATGATATGGTCGCCTTTAGCGGGTGGGCAGCTCTTCACCTCAAAAGATGAAAAAGCACTTCGTATTAAAGCTGTCATCAACAATATTGCAGATGAATTAAAAGTCTCTTTTGCAAGTGTGGTTTATGCGTGGATTATGCATCTACCTTCGCAGCCCTTAGTGCTAACCGGTAGCGGAAGGATAGAAGCTGTTGCAGATGCCGTTCATGCAACCACTTTTACCTTAAGCAAAATTCAATGGTTTAGTATTTTAGCGGCTATTACGGGTCATGAAGTTGCCTAACGAAAAGGCGCTTAGTTTTTTTGCCCGCTATTTTAGCGGGCTTTTACTGCGTATTTATGATTAGTCCGCGACTTCACTCTTATTGGTTTGAGAGTTAAGCCGACGATATTCTGTTGGTGTGCAGCCTACAACTTTCTTAAAGAATCGCTGAAACGCAGACTGACTGTTAAAGCCAGATTTATAAATAATATCCAAAATTGAAACATCCTCAAATTCTGGCGCAATTAGCATTCGCTTGGCTTCTTCCAAGCGTAAGCCATTAATAAATTCAAAAAAATTTAATTTGTAATGAAGATTCACGACTAAAGAAACATCTTTAGGTTTTAAGCCTGCCAACTCAGAAAATCGCTCTAAGTTAATATTATTCTCCATATGGAGTTTTCTTTCCTGAACAGCCTTTTCGAGTATTTCAATTTTTTTAGGGTCTAGAACCTGCTCAGTTGGCTTTGCTATTTCTGGCTGAGTTAGGTTTAACAGATCACGAGCATTTTTTAATCCAAGTACAAATAATCCATTTACCTGCAAAACAATCAGAAAATCTTCGGTATCACCCATGAGACTGTTAATTTCGGGGTCTAGAAAGGGGCCAACAAAATAGCCAATGCAGGCCCAAAGCCAATGTAGGAAAAACCCAAGCAGCACCAAATAGCTCAGCTTTATTTCGAAGGTGCTAAGTGATGAGTACAGGTGTTGATATTTGCGTGGTAATTGATAGACCGCATAGAAACATGCAAATACATAAATTAATGGTGAAACACGTACCAGTACCCAGCAAAGCTCAGCAGCCATCTTCTCATGGCTAGGTAAAATACTCGTAGGCACCCAATCAGCGCCATTAATACCAAACAACACAATAACCAAGGCTGCAAGTAACGCAGGCACTAGGTGTATGAGATTATATGCTCGGCGCATGTGTATATGTTCTGTTAAGGAGCGCAAATAAAAATATAAACAGGGCCCTTGCAACAGAACGCAAGATGAAAGTAATAGTGGTGTAATAAGCGTACGATTAATAAATGAGGTTTGTAACGCAGGATTCCAAATGAATAAAGTAGCGGCTACCCAACCCGCCACAAGGAAAAAGAAGATAGAGAGTAAATAGCGCGATTGAGCGCGTTTAGACGGAAGCACCCGCAATAGAACACCCAAAAAAAGACACTCTACAAATGTGAGCACCAGTGTCATGTCATGGAAATTCAGAAAGTCTGATCGCATTATTTTTTTAATCCAGAGTCAACCTAGTTTGGCAGCTAAAGTCTAGCAAACTAATTTGTTTATACACAACGGATTCATGTAGGTGTACTAGGCAAGCCTATTTAATCTGCGATTGAATATAGTTACGCAATAAATCTGATTTTTAAAAATTCAGTGCATTGCTTTAGCATGAGTTGTTACCCCGCTTCCCAACTACTTGTATTTTAAGCTACCCACTTTGCTTTCCATTGCAAGGCGACTAGCGTCCCACCTGTATAAATCTCACCATCAGACTATTTGCAATCAATCAACTAAACATTATGAGTCTGAATTTTTATGCTAAATAAATATACAACCTTATTTATATCGCTTTTATCTATCGCGATAAATCACGCGGAAGCTAGCTCGCCGACGAATGAAAGCAAGGCGATTAATAGCCTGTTGTCAAAAATGACCCTAGAAGAAAAAGTGGGGCAGATGACCAATCTGACGCTAGAAGCCGTATCAAATAAGAATGATAACCCCGTTACCTTGGACATGGCCAAGTTGCGCAATGCGATTGTGACGCATAATGTAGGGTCAGTTCAAAATGCCATTACCCATGCTTACACCTTACAAGAATGGCATTACATCACTAACACTATTCAAGATATTGCATTAAAAGAAACACGCTTAAAAATCCCAAATCTTTACGAGATTGATGCAGTACATGGCGCCAATAACACCATTGGCTCTACGCTGTTTCCCCATAATCTTGCCTTAGCCGCAACACGCAACCCTGAACTCGCGAGAATAGCCGCCGAAATTACAGCGAAGGAAGTGCGGGCATCGGGCATTCGCTTAGACTTCTCGCCGGTGTTGGATGTTGGCAGACAACCCTTGTGGCCACGCTTTCCAGAAACATTTGGTGAAGATGTGCATCTTGTTAAAACCATGGGTGTTGCATCAATTAAAGGCTATGAAGGCACGAGCCTGAAAGATGTGAATAGTGTTGCATCTTCAATGAAGCATTTTATTGGTTACTCGGCACCCGCTGATGGCAAAGACCGCACGCCAGCCTACATTCCTGAAATCAACCTTCGTGAATATTATTTGCCGCCCTTTAAAGCCGCTATAGCCGCTGGCGCGCGTACACTAATGGTGAATTCTGGCGATGTTAACGGCACTCCGCTACATGCCAGTAAATATTACCTAACCGATGTATTACGCAAAGAATTGGGTTTTAAAGGCGTAATTACCAGTGACTGGGAAGATATTAAAAAATTGCACGAGCGTCATAAAGTTGCGACATCTAATAAAGAAGCCGCGTTACTCGCTGTTAACGCGGGAATTGACTTAGTGATAGTGCCGCTAGACTTTAGCTTTTATTACGACCTTATCGCACTGGTTAAAGAAAAAAGGGTCAGTGAAAAGCGTATCGATGAATCGGTAAAACGTATTCTTCAATTAAAATACGAATTAGGTTATTTTGAAACTCCCTACCTAGAGCCAGAGGCCGTAAAGAATTTTGCGAGACCTGAATATAAAGAAGCAGCATTAAACGCTGCGAGAGAATCTATTGTATTACTTAAAAATTCCAACAATTTTTTACCCTTAGCAAAAAATAAAAAATATTTGGTGGTTGGCCCCAGCGCCAGCTCCCTTACATCACTTCATGGTTGCTGGTCATATACGTGGCAGGGAACTGAAAGCAAGTATTTTGCAAATGATACCTTAACTATATTACAAGCCATTAAAGCTAAAGTGGGCGAATCCAATGTTACTTACGTTCAAGGTACAGATTTCAACACCACCAATATCAATATTTCTGACGCGGTGAAAGCGGCGAAAAATGTAGATGTGGTGATTGTTGCTTTGGGCGAGGATGCCTATGCAGAAACTGTCGGCAACATTAAAGATTTGGAATTGCCGGAAATACAACAGCAATTAGTGAAGGAGCTCGCTGTTGTTGGTAAGCCCATTGTCCTGGTTCTTTCTGAGGGTCGCCCTCGTATTATTCGCAAAATTGAACCCGATGCACAATCCATTGTGTTAGCTAACTGGGCTGGATCTCAAGCAGCTCCAGCGATTGCCGATGTACTCTTTGGCGACTACAACCCCGATGGTATTTTGCCCTACACCTACCCAAGATTTAGTGGCGAGCTCGTTACCTACGATCATAAATTGTTAAATGAAGCAGTAGAAATCAACTCTCCTGTATATAAATATGAATTCGTTTTTAGCCCGCAATTTCCGTTTGGGCATGGCCTAAGCTACACGACCTTTGAGTACAGCAATTTAAAGTTAAGCGCTAAAAAATTAGTAGGCAATGAAAATCTAAAAGTGGAAATTACACTTAAAAATACCGGCCAAATAGCAGGAAAGCATACCATAGAGCTATATAGCAGCGATCTTTATGCGTCAATTGTGCCTTCCGTGAAAAGACTGCGGAAATATCAAAAAGTTGGTTTAGCTCCGGGCGAATCACAAACACTTATGTTTGAACTCAACAAGTCCGATTTGGCCTTCGTTAACGAACAACTTACAACGGTTACTGAAGATGGTGATTTTGAAATCAGTATTGGAGCACTAAAAGAAACCTTCAGTTACTTAAACAAATAGTTTTTAGGTTAATAGCAGCGTACGGAAATTTCTACCGGAGATCTTCTGTACGCTTCGACTTCAATTCTTACTTTGGACCCATTATATGCAGCATGCAAAAATAATAACCAAAACCAGATTCAGCCTGTATGTTACAAAAAAACTCTTTACCAATTTTTCTTCTTTGCTTATCACTCTGCTCCTGATGTTGTACTCAAGTTATGGCTGGAGCGAATCCGCTAAGCCTACAGACCCACTTAAGCCAGCAATAGTATCCAACATAAGCTTATCTATGACAAAACCTGAAAACTGGGTTGTCGATACAGTTCACCTAGGAAATCGTCAACTTAAGATTGATGCAAACTCTGATGAGCAAGCCGCTGTCATCACACCACTATGGTCTAGCAAGGACATCGACTCTAAGCAACTAGGCGTTAGCAATGTTAACACTAGCAAATTACATATTTATCAACTGATTTCTGCATCGGATTGTTCTCAATCTGAATCCTATTTTGAAATTCAGATTCCCAAGGAATACATTAACGAAGGCAAAATGGAGTTGGTTTTTTCTTTGCAAGCCGGAGAAAAAGGCGACTATATGTTTAATGGCCGAAAATTTACTATGGCTGACTTTAAAGACAGTGGCACCAGCTATAAAAAACTAGTCGTCAAAGCAGTGGATTTTAATGAGCCACTCGAAAAACTCCGGGCAATTGAAAGAGTAAATTTCGTGTTTCACCGAAACGGATCAAATATTTCTCTTCCCATTAAAATTAGACGAGTTTCAATTCATTTTAACAACGACAAAATAACGCCTATTCAGCCAGACATAAAAGTTAAGAATCCCAACTCCTTTTATCACTTTAAATACGACACACAAAAAGCAATTGATGGCATTTTTGCGAGAGTATCCAGCGAAGATTTGGATATTACCCGAGCGCTCAATCATTCCAAAAAGGCGATGACACTTACACCGCAATGGGGCCCACAGACTTTACCTAATGGACATTCAGGAAAAGTAACCCTAGTCCAGGCGCTTGGTGCCATTCACGACTTTGAACGCTTTGAAGTTCAGTATCTTATCAATATTCCAAAAGCTTATTTTATTGAAGGGAAGTTGGATGTGTATTTATTTATTCAAGCAGGTGAAACAGGTTATGGCCGCTGGAGCGGTGCACAGCGCAGCTTGGCATCCATCCACGATAAAGCAGATCAAGATGTATTGCTTAGGTTAACTGAAGAAGATTTTAAACACCATGGGAAAAAGAGAAACCAAATTGAGTTTGTAGGATTGCAGTTAAACCCACATGGCTCAACCACTCTAGAACCTATAACGCTTAGAAGCATTACCGTAAAATTGCCTGAATAAATTTTCAGTTTTTAAATATTAATAATATTGTTCGTGGCGAAAATTACCTTAAACAGGAGGCTTGTTGTGACTGCATATCGACATATCCCATTCATATTATTTATGGGATTTTCTGTAGGTGTTTTATATGCCTGCAAAAATTCCCCTATAGAAATAGTTTCGACCAACACAACGAGTTATCCATGCGTTCCATTTCATGATTCAGTTGTCAAAAACCTAACGCAGACTATCCCCGGTAGAATTCAAAACGAATATTACGATGTGATGGATATTTCTGACGGCGAAAAGCAGTCGGGGAAGGCAGAGGGTATTTGTTATCACGATGATGACAATATCAATAGCGGTAGCGGCAAACTCAATAAGACCGGCACCTATCTAAAAGAATTTAGAATGTTTGAAAGCCCAGATATTTCCTATACAAAATTTAATAACCCCGACCTTCCCGTGGATGACACACCTTTTAACTTTGTTCCCACCGAAAATAACTCGCTTTATCTGGGCTGGATTTCTCCGGGCGAGTGGGTCAACTACACAGTAACCGTGAAGAAAACAGGATATTACTCAATCACAACCATGTATACCTCAAAATTGGGCGGCTACATCTCATTTGAAGTTAACAATAAAGATATCAGTGGGCCTTTACACTTACCCATAACCTATAACGCAGCTGATCCTATTGAATGGCGGCAAGCTCATCACTGGAACAAGGTATCAAAACTCGGAAAAATTTATTTGAAGGCGGGAAAGCAAGTTTTAAAACTACATTTTTTAGGCCAACCCGTTATGAATTTTGACTACATGGAGTTTGAAGAAATTTAACGTTTTTTCCTTTTTGTCATAGCAGTTATTTTTTTGTTACCCCGATTCACACCAATCGTTTTTTATTGGCAGTTTTGCTGCCCACTTTACTAAAAAGTGACAGATGACTAGAGCCTTTTTGTAGCTTACATATAGTTTTACATGACCGATCTTAAGGTTTTTTAACCTATCCATTCATCCACGGAAGGGTGATGGAGTTTTTTAAAAATCCAATTCGGTGATCGCCTATATGTGAGGTGACAATATTTTTTTGGTTGACTCGGAAATTAATGATGGTCAGCCAATTAATAGCCCCCAACCAAAAGGGGCGAGGCTGCGTACTTAAATTAAACATCAAAGTACGCGTTCTGTTGTATCGGAAACAATAACTTCTAATGATTTAAGGAGTACTCCATGCGTAAAACAGTACCATTTAATAAAACAGCTCTCGCAGTATTAATAGCATCCATGAGTTTTAATGATTTTGCAGTTGCTCAAGACGAGTCTGAAGAAATTGTTATTACAGGTATCAAAGCATCTTTAACACGAGCAATGGATATTAAACGCGATGCCGTCGGTGTAGTTGATGCTATCTCTTCAGAAGATATGGGTAAAATGCCGGATTCAAACCTTGCTGAATCACTGCAACGTATTACCGGTGTATCCATCGATCGCGCTAACGGTGAAGGCAGTAAAGTTACCGTTCGTGGTTTTGGCCCAGACTTTAACTTGGTAACCTTAAACGGCCGTGCTGCAGCATCGGCGTCATTTGATTCGCGCTCGTTTGATTTTGGAAATCTTGCGTCTGAAGGTGTAAGCGGCCTAGAGGTTTACAAAACTGGGCGCGCTAATATTGCGAGTGGCGGTATTGGTGCGTCAATCAATATTAAAACCTTGCGTCCTTTGGACAAAACCGGGTTTCATGCCAGTCTCGGCGGAAAACTTTTAAATGACACAAGCAACCGTACTGGCGATGACTTTACGCCTGAAGTATCGGGCATTATTAGCAATACCTTTGCAGATGACACCATTGGCGTAGCCTTAAGTGGGAGCTACCAAAAACGCGACAGCGGTACAACAGGTGCTTATATTAACCAGTGGAATGTGAAAACATTGAATTCGGTTAATGATTTAAAAGTGCTGCCGGGCGCGCTCATTGAGAATGGCCCTGCTGTGGGTGGCAAATATATTCTACCCAGTGATTTGCGTTACACCTTGGGCGACCAAGAGCGCGAACGTACCAATGGCCAATTAACCCTACAATTCAAACCTACTGAAAAAATCACCGCAACCTTAGATTACACTTACTCAACCAATGATTGGTCACAAGAACGCATTGAGCAAACCTTATGGTTTGTAGATACACGCTCTCATATTGTGTTCGATAACAATCCTATTAAATCACCGCTGATTTATTCTGAGTGGGTACCCAATCCAAAAGACTTGAGTTTTGCTCGTCAAGTGCAGGGCAACAAACAAGAAAATAATGCAGTTGGTTTTAATGTAAGTTTTGATGTTACTGATGATTTAAATCTGACATTAGATCTTAGTAATTCCAAAGCTTCCTTGGACCCACATGACCCGCGCGCTAGTAATTTAAATATTACCGGTGCATTAGGCAACATTGTTAAAGAACAATCCGTTAACTTTAATGCTGCACTACCCACCATGTACGTGAAAATGGATGATAGTGCGAACGGTGCTAATAACAACGGAAAGTTTGACGTAGGCGATGTAACAAGCTCTCGTGCCAATGCTCAAAAACAAGTTGCTGATGATGAAGTTACGCAATTACGTTTAGATGGTGTTTGGAAATTTAATGACAACACTCTTAAATTTGGTATTGAAGGCCGTGAAAATGATTATCTCGGTCTTGAGTATAAAAATGATGACATGTCAATGGGTGACTGGAGCGGCGCTAACCCTGCTTTAGTTCCAGATAGTTTTTATACCCCGCGCAACTTCTTAACAGAATTCGACGGTTACGATACCACTGGCTCTTGGGCAGGCGGTATGGACTACGACATTGAAGAATTTGCAAAATGGTCTGAAGCAGAAGCGGCTAAAGGCACACCTGGTTTCTTTGGAACCGTGAACGGCAGATGGCAAGTTAAACCTGACCCAACCACCTACCGTGCAATTAATGAAAAAGTTCAAGCAGCCTACGCACAATTTGAAATGCCCGGTGAATTTGCTGGTAAGCCTTATCATTTGTTAGCAGGTGTGCGTTATGAAAAAACCGACGTAACAGCAGGCACTTTAGCAAATCCGCCAACTCAAATTCGTTGGACCGGCGATAATGACTTCCAAACTGATATGGGAACCACCCAAGTTAGTCAGTCTAGAGATGCAAGCTACAGCCATGTATTACCTAACATCGATTTTGATATTGACTTAAGTGATGATTTAAAAGGTCGTTTGTCTGTAAGCAAAACAATTGCTAGAGCAAATTACGGCTTATTAAAAGCTGACACTTCTGTAAGCGGCAATATTCAATATGATGGAACAGGTCGTCAAGGCAGTGCCGGTAACCCAGGATTGCTTCCATTAGAATCTAAAAACTTTGATGCTTCACTGGAATGGTATTACACAGATTCTAGTTATGTGTCTTTGGGTTATTACAGAAAAGATGTCGATAAGTTCAACAGCACTGGCGCAGTTCCTGTGACAGGTTTGTTTGGATTGCGCGATATCACTCAAGGCCCACGTGCACAAGCGGCTAAAGCACAACTTGTTGCCGCTGGAAACGCTAATCCATCTGTTCAACAAATTTACAGCCAGTTCGCCAAAAATGAAGGCCAAGTTAATGCGGATGGTTCAGGCAAAGAAAATGCTAACCTTCTGCCTAACTCTACTGACCCATTGGTTAATTGGATGATTGATACTCCTGTTAACAATAAATCCGGTGTTATTGACGGTTTTGAATTTGCCGTTCAACACATGTTTGGTGAATCTGGTTTTGGTATGCAAGCAAACTACACCACCGTTAATGGTGACGTAGGTTATGACAATACCAAATCAGGTGTAGCGCAATTTGCTCTGACTGGCCTAAGTGATACATCAAACGTGGTAGCGTTTTATGAGAAAGATGGTTTGTCAGCTCGTGTTGCTTACAACTGGCGCGATAAGTTCCTCTACACCACCAACGCCGGAAATAACGAGCCTGGGAATACTGCATCCTATGAATCATTCGATGCCAATATTAGTTATGAACTGAATGAGAATTTAACCATTTCTCTTGAAGGTCTTAACTTGTTGGGTGCAGACAAGCGCAACTTTGCGCGTGCTTATAGTCAACTCTGGAGCTTAGAAGTCTTGAGCCCACGTTATACTTTAGGTGCTCGCTATACTTTCTAAGTATTAATAGCTTGTGTGATGCGTAACAAAAAAGCCGCTAACATTTAGCGGCTTTTTTGTA
>CAZZEV010000077.1:0-11689 GCA_964653305.1 uncultured Cellvibrionaceae bacterium
CATTATCAAATGACAAGCTGATTTCCATGATGCCGAGGATGGCAGTAAGCGTCAGAGCCACTAAAAGCCCATCAATGCCACCTCTCGAATAACCCCAATAACAGGCTAGACACACACATATAAATGAAAAAATAAAAGAAAAGCGAAAATCGCGCATGGTAAAAGTACCTGTTATGAGTGCGATATAGGCGCGTTATAGTGAATGCGGGGGTATCTTATCGGCTCACTTCTGCTAATACAACGTTTAAAAAGTAGGGGTTTTTACCGTTGAATCATGGGGGTGTGGAGCAGCAGACGTGCTTCAAATTTTGTTTAGAGTGTGCCAAATACATCCTCTCGGCCCTTTTCGCTGATAGCGATAATGGCAGGATGCGTCAACTGCCGCTCGGTACTAATCATGTAAAGTTGCTCCATAACCGTGTCAATTTTCCCCACCATTTCAACCTGATACTGCTCACAAATATGCCCGGCATTGGTTGAGGGGGCAGCAAACAAACCCGCGCCAGCTTGGCCAAATGACTTCATAAGAGCGCTGTCATCAAACTCGCCGCTAATCACGGGGTGCAAATTGTGATTGTCTAGCCAGCGTTCAAGCTTTGGGCGAATAGCGGCATCGTCACCGGGCAATAAAAACGGTGCTTGGTTAAGGCAGTGAGGAAAGTCGCCGACAAGATTCTCAACTAATGTACTCGCCCCAAATACCGTTAAACCACTTTCGCCCAATAGGTGATTGAAGCCGCGTACGTTTAAATGTGTGGGCATGGGGCGATCCGCAATAATCATATCTAAGCGATGTACTGATAACTCCGACAACAAAGATTCTAGCCGGCCTTCACGGCAGATAAGGCGAATGGGTTCCGCCAATTTCAATGCAGGTTCTAGCAGGCGATAAGCGACAAATTTAGACACGGAATCTGCAATTCCCACCTTGAGCGGAATCGCCTTTTTGCCGCGCTGGTCGTGAATAACGTCTAAAAGCTCATCGCCAATCGAAAAAATCTCATCCGCATAGCTCAATACTTGTCGGCCGGCTTCGGTGATCTCTAAGTTACGCCCTGCCCGGCGAAACAATTCAACGCCGAGTACATTGGCAAACTCGGTGAGCTGGCCGCTGATGGATTGCGGGGTCAAATAGAGCCGCTCTGCGGCTTTGGCGATGCTGCCGGTTTTGGCAACCATCCAAAAATAGCGCAGGTGCTTGTAGTTGAGTGTATTCATTGCAGCTCCATTGATCGAAAAAAACGAACTATTGTCAAATTATATTCGATTTGTTGGATTAATTCCTCTTGGCTAATATCCAAACTGTTCCAAGCAAAGAGCGTTTTGAATCGACACAATTAACTTAACGAGGCGTTGCCTCAGAGGATTTTCAAATGCGTATTGATATTCATTCAAGTAAGTTTGAACTAACCGAGAGTTTGCGTGATTACATTGAGCGCCGAGTTCAATTTGCGTTCAACTGGGCTTATGACAAGTTACCGCAGGTGCATTTTCGTTTAAATGATGTGAATGGGCCTAAAGGTGGCGTAGACAAAGTTTGCCGAATTCAAATCCCTATGGCGGGTGCAAACCCCGTGGTGGTTGAAGAGACTCAGGCTGATATGTATGTGGCTATCGATCGTGCGGTTGAGCGCGCGTCTCGCACCATGTCACGGCGCATACAGCGTAGTCGCACGCACCGTCGCGAGCAGTATCAGGCGGTGGCATGGCCGGAGGCGCAATAACGCGCCTTGCGGAATATCTTTAGTGAACAGGTAATAGGTAAATAAGAGGGTTATGAAATGAAGCGTATTTTGTTGTTCTTGGCAACCAACGTGGCCATTGTATTGGTGCTTTCTGTCACCATGCGGCTGTTGGGGGTTGAGCCCTACCTTAATGCGAACGGGCTTAACTTAACGTCATTGCTGATTTTTGCG
Organism: uncultured Cellvibrionaceae bacterium; assembly: GCA_964653305.1. GTDB lineage: Bacteria > Pseudomonadota > Gammaproteobacteria > Pseudomonadales > Cellvibrionaceae > Cellvibrio. The sequence continues at coordinate 1,917 of CAZZEV010000077.1, forward strand.
GCAGTTATGGGGTTTGGTGGTTCTTTTATATCCCTTGCTATTTCCAAGTGGATGGCAAAAAAAAGCATGGGCGTTCAGGTTATCGAGTCGCCCAATAACGCCACTGAGCGGTGGTTGTTAGACACAGTTCACCGCTACTCAAAAGAGGCCGGCATCGGCATGCCTGAGGTGGGTATCTTTAATTCGCCTGAGGTGAATGCGTTTGCCACGGGTATGAGTAAAAATAGCTCACTGGTGGCGGTGTCATCGGGGCTGTTAGAGCAAATGACGCGCGAAGAAGCGGAGGCTGTTATTGGTCACGAGGTTGCCCACATTGCCAATGGCGATATGGTGACCCTGGCTTTGATTCAGGGTGTGGTCAATACCTTTGTCATGTTCTTGTCGCGCGTGATTGGATACTTTATCGATAAGGTGATTTTTAAAACGGAGAGCGGCACTGGTCCTGCATTTTTCATATCAATGATTATTGCTGAGTTGGTGCTTGGTGTACTCGCATCCATCATTGTTATGTGGTTCTCGCGTCAACGCGAGTTCCGTGCCGACAGCGGTGGTGCGCGCTTGGCGGGGCGGCAGAATATGATTGCGGCCTTGGAGCGTTTGAATTCACTGCACCCCGCACCCTTACCAGATCGTATGGCGGCGTTTGGAATTTCGGGGGGCGGCGCTAGCGGGTTGAAGCGTTTGTTTTTAACGCACCCCCCCTTAAATGAACGTATTCAAGCTTTGCGCGAAAACAGTTAACGCGAAAGCAGCTGACATGAAAGCAGCCAATATGAAAGCAACTATCACGAAACTCATGAAGGAGTTGGTCTATGAATGAGATATCCATCGGAAGCCCCATGCTATGGGGCGGCTTTATCGCCTTTGTGCTGGTTATGTTGGCTTTGGATTTGTTTGTGTTTGGTGCAAACAAGGCGCACAAAGTCAGTATAAAAGAAGCGGCGAGTTGGTCTTTTGTGTGGTTTGCCTTGGCGATAGCCTTTAACGCTGGCCTGTGGTGGTACATGAAGGGTACGGTCGATGCTGAGATAGCAGATCGTAAGGCGCTAGAATTTTTAACGGGTTATCTCATTGAGAAATCCTTATCTGTCGATAACGTTTTCGTATTTCTATTAATTTTCACCGCGTTTCAAGTGCCGCCTGAGTATCAGCGCCGAGTATTAATTTACGGTGTGCTCGGTGCCATAGTGCTGCGCATTATTATGATTATGCTCGGCAGTTGGGTTGTGCAGGAATTTAAATGGGTGCTTTATCTCTTCGGTTTCTTTTTACTCTTAACGGGTATCAAAATGATGATACCTGCTGATGAAAAGCCGGATATGGAAAAAAACTGGGTGGTAAAACTTGCACGCAAATATTTACGGATTACGCCCGATTTTCACGGTGAGAAGTTCATCGTGCGGAACAATGGTGTACGTTATTTCACGCCGCTATTTTTAGTCTTAATCCTCATTGAAGTTACTGATGTGATATTTGCAGTGGATTCAATTCCTGCCATCTTCGCTATAACCACAGATCCCTTTATTGTGGCGACATCAAATATTTTTGCGATTATGGGTTTGCGTGCACTTTATTTTCTGTTGGCTGACATAGCAGAAAGGTTCCACTTAATTAAATACGGCTTGGCGTTAGTCTTGGCATTTATAGGTACAAAAATGTTGCTCATGCCGTGGTTTCATATGCCGGTTGCAATATCACTAGCGGTTGTTGTTTCTGTCATAGGTTTAAGTGTAATTGCCAGTCTTTGGGTTACACGTAAAAAGTCGGTAGGCTAACCGGCTGTTAACGCTCAACGTTGGTACTTTTTGTGCCCCCAGATTTGTGGGGGCTTTTTTTATAAAAGCTTTTATACAGACCTAAAATCAGCCGAGTAAGATAGCTAATTCATTGCGCACGTATTTGTCTTCAACCCATTCGGATAAATGCAGATTCATAAATTCAATAAATTGCTGTGCCGAAATAGGTAGGCGCCGATCTCCCTGGCGAACCAAATACCAATGGCTCAACAATGGAAACCCTTCAACTGCCACGACTGCAATATTGGCGTTTACTTGTGCCAAGGTATGTTCCGAAATAACCGCCAGCCCCAAACCTGTTTCTACACTCAAGTGAATGGCTTCATTGCTTTCTATTTGTAAGGTGTTGCGCAACTGAAAGTTACTATCCCGCAAAAAGTTTTCAAACATCATTCGCGTTGCGCTGCCCGGTTCCCGCATGAGAAATCGTTCATTTATAAGCTCGGAAAAATGTACCGTTTTTTGCTTTGCCGCCCAATGATCTTTAGGCGCAATAAGCACCAAAGGGTTACGTAAAAATCTGCCGCTAATGACATGATCACCCGTTGGGGGGTGACTAAAAATATAAAGATCATCCAGTTGATGATCAAAACGCTGCAGCACTGTACTGCGATTGCCAATATTTAAGGTTACATCCACCGATGGAAACTGTTTTGCGTAGGGGCTAAGCAAACGCGGTAAAACGTATTTAGCCGTTGTAACTATACCTATGCTGAAATGGCCTTTGTTGCCGCGCGCTGTATCATCCAAAAAGTTATCGAAGTCCTCAAAACGCGTTAATGCATCTTGAGCGGCATTGAACAGCTCCTTGCCGATAAACGTTGGTTGATAACGACCCTGACGCTGTTCAAGCAACTGATCACCAATAGCCTCAGTTAATCGTTTAATTTGCAAAGATACTGTGGGTTGCGTGAGGTGAAGTTGAGTAGCAGCTTGGGAGATTGAGCCCGAGCGCACCACGGCAACATAAACCTGCAACAGGCGAAATGTGAGATGACGTATATTCATAGGCGTTATTTGTGAAATTAATATAGATAATTATAAATGTATTTTAGTTTAAACATTAATTATCTTAAATGTTATGGTTTTGTAAGAATGAGCTCCACACAAATCCACAGGTGGAGAAGTAGCATGCCAGATATTGTCATCATGTTTTTCTTGCTCGGCGTCTTAGCCGGTTTGGCTCGGTCGGATTTGGTGGTTCCTAAGGCAGCATACGATACGCTCAGTATTTTGCTAATGCTTACCTTAGGTTTAAAAGGAGGCTTGTCACTTCACGGTCAAGTCAGTTGGCAATTGCTGCCAGAGGTATTGGCGGTTTTGGCAGTGGGTAGCGTGATTCCATTTGTGCTTTATCCACTACTGCGTAATGCGGTAAAGCTAACGCAGGCAAATGCGGCGAGTGTTGCTGCGCACTACGGTTCCGCCAGCGCGGGTACCTTTGCTGTCGCATTGGCGTTTACCGAGGCATTGAATCTTCCTATTGCCCCGCAAACCACACTTTATCTTGTCTTACTCGAACTACCTGCCATTGTTGCCGCCATTTTTCTACACCGCAAAGTCACTGGAAATAAAAGTGGTACTGGCGCTGTTTGGCATGAGGCATTAACCAGCCGTGGGGTAATCCTGTTAACCGGCGGTGTTCTCATTGGCTATTGGTATGGCCCAGAAGGTAGTCAAGCAATTGCTCCCTTGTTTTTGGGGTCCTTCAAAGCGTTGTTGGCGCTGTTCTTATTGGATATGGGCTTGTGCGCCTCCAAGCATTTGTATCCATTGCCGTGGCATCACTGGCGGCTAATCACTTTCGCGTTAGTGGTTCCGGTATTTCTCGCCCTTGTGGGTTTATCGGTTGGGCTGGCGCTGGGGTTGCCCACTGGTAGTACGTTGATATTAGGTTGCTTGGTGGCGAGTGCTTCTTATATTGCAGCTCCTGCAGCAATTCGCACAGCGATCAAAGAGGCCGATGTTGGCATTGCGATTTTCGCAGCGCTCGGTGTTACTTTTCCATTCAATGTACTGATCGGAATACCGCTTTATTACCAGTTATTAATCTGGGCTAGCGCTTAAATTTCAGTCGTTATCGCTCCAAATGGAGGCAACATGTACAAACTTACGCATTTAAAACAACTTGAGGCAGAGGCCATCCACATTATTCGAGAAGTGGCCGCAAGTTTCGATAAGCCATGTATGTTCTATTCAATTGGGAAGGATTCAACAGTGATGTTGCACCTTGCCCGAAAAGCATTTTGGCCCGCACCTGTGCCGTTCACTCTCTTGCATATAGATACAACGTGGGAGTTTGGCGAAATGGCAAACTTTCGCGATCAGTTGGCGGCTAAACACGATCTGAAAATGTTGGTGCATGTTAATCAAGAGGCGCTTGCCTTGGGTATACACCCGATTACCTCCGGTTCGGTGAAATACAACGATCAAATGAAAACCCAAGCGTTAAAGCAAGCATTAAATATTCATAAATTTGACGCGGCGTTGGGCGGTGCACGTAGGGACGAAGAAAAATCCCGTGCTAAAGAGCGTATTTTCTCTGTTCGTGATCAGCACCAAGTGTGGGACCCTAAAAACCAGCGGCCAGAATTGTGGAATATATTTAATACGCAGATTAATAAAGGCGAATCAGTGCGCGTGTTCCCTTTGTCTAACTGGACTGAGTTGGATATTTGGCAATACATATTGCTTGAAAAAATTGAATTAGTTTCGCTGTATTTTTCGGCATCGCGCCTAAGTTGGATTAGCGATGAAAGCGAGCAGTTATTTATTTTAGATGATGACCGAATGCTGCCATTTCTGAGTGAGACTGAAAGGAGTTCAATTGCAGTTAGAGATGTACGCTGCAGAACCTTGGGGTGCTACCCACAAACGGGGGCGATGTTAAGTAACGCCAAAACAGTTACACAAATTATTGAGGAGTTGTTGCTGAATAAAAACAGTGAACGAGAGGGAAGGATGCTGGATAAAGATCAGGTTGGTTCTATGGAGAAGAAAAAACGCGAGGGCTACTTTTAAAAAAGTTATTAGCTTAGGCCTACAAAGTATTTTTTATCAACGTTATAAATGTGTAGGCTTGCGAAAAATTTAACTAGAGAGTATGCCGTTTGTGAAAATACGCAATATTGATTTATCCGATTCCGCTATTAACCAAGAGCATCAGGCACTACATATCCCCCCGCCAGAAGATAGCAGTAATAGCACTGTCATTAGAGCTGCTATAGGCGTTGTATTTTTTACCTTGATTTCGTTGGTGATACTGGGTGTTGTCGAATTGTTTCAAGGCAGTTGGGAGCATGGCGTAAGTGTCATTGAAGTAACCTTACGTGATGATATGTTTTGGAAAGCTTTCTTCGTGGGTTTGTTAGCCCAAACGATTGATGGCGCACTGGGGATGGCCTATGGCATTACATCGACCAGTTTTCTCTTGGCTTCAGGAGCATCGCCAGCACTTGCAAGTGCATCAGTACATATGGCAGAGGTGTTTACCACAGGTGCCTCGGGGGTATCGCATGCGCGTTTAGGAAATGTGGATAAAAAACTGTTTGTGCGACTCTTGGTGCCGGGCATTTTGGGTGGAATAACCGGCGCGGTTATTGTGACGCAAATAGATGGCAGTATTCTAAAACCCTACATTACGGGCTATTTGCTTTTGATGGGGCTGTATGTCTTTGCTAAAGCATTTAAGAAAAAAATAGCCGAGCGATCAGGCGAAGCAAAACACGTTGCTAAACTTGCGTTTTTGGGTGGGTTTGTGGATACCTCGGGTGGTGGAGGTTGGGGGCCAGTGGTCACAACAACATTGGTGGGCACGGGTCATAATCCACGCACGACTATAGGCACAGTAAATTTCGCCGAGTTTTTTTTAACACTGACAAGTGCGACAGCGTTGTTTGTGTTAGTGGATGAAAGTATTTGGCATGTGGTTGTAGGCTTAATAATGGGTGGCTTATTGGCCGCACCCTTTGCCGCCATACTGTGCAAAAAAATAGCCCCACGCGGATTATTAATTTTAGTGGGCGTACTCATTGTTGTTATTTCATTGTTCAATTTATCTAAAATGTTTCTTTAGGATTAACGAGTCAGCTCTTTAAGAGCGCCACTTATGGCGCTCTTAAAGAATATGTAAAAAAGCAATGTTGATGTAGAAATTGAACACAGTTTTGATTTTTTATATAACTGATACTTGGTGAAAGTATTGATACAGTGTTGTTGCGCGGGTTCGCTTTACATGGCCCTATTCTGAGGCGATAGCACAGTATTGCTTCACAAAATCGCTATGTATGGGCAGCTTATCAACCGCTTGTTTAATGGCCATTTGCATACTCGATAAAAATCGCTGTAAATCTCTTTCGTTCATAGTTTGTGCAAGGTGATGATAGTGCTCAGGCATTAAACGCTGGCCAAACATTACTTGTGTCCAAGAATCTACGCGGAATAATTCACCATTCGCTTGATAGGCGTGTGCACTTTGTTTAAATAAATCAATGCGGTGCTGAAGTGTTTCAGGTATCTCCATATTTTTGCAGTATTCCCAAAACGGAGTGTCTTCGCGCTCAGTGGTTTTATAGTGCAGCACAATAAAATCGCGCAGTTGTTCCATCTCAATGCGGCTGATTTGATTATATTCATTCATCAATGCATCGGTAACACCATTAAAGGGGAATAGGTGCATTAAGCGGGTGACGCCCATCATAATCAAATGAATACTGGTGGATTCTAATGGCTCAATAAAACCACTCGCCAGCCCTAAGGCGACACAATTTCTATTCCAGCTTTTTGTGCGGCGCCCCGTTTGGAATTTAATGAGGCGTGGTTCAATTAGCGTTTTACCTTGAATGCTATTGAGTAAAGTCGCGCGAGCATCCTCGTCTGAAATATAGCGGCTGCAATAGACCAAGCCATTGCCAACGCGATGTTGTAATGGAATGCGCCAGCGCCAACCAGAATCGTGCGCGATGGATTGAGTGTAGGGGACGGCTGCGCCGACAGATTCAGTTTGCACCGCAATCGCTCTGTCACAAGGCAACCAGTGCGACCAATCTTCGTAACCTGTTTTCAGTGTTTGCTCAATTAGCAAACCTCGAAAGCCGGTGCAGTCCACAAAGAAATCGCCCGCAATCTCTGTGCCCGATTCGAGTTGCACAGATGTGATAAAGCCTGAATCTGTATCTTGTTTTACTTCAGCAATTTTTCCTTCAATGCGTTTTACGCCATTGGATTCACTCATTTTTCGTAAAAATTTTGCATAGCGTGTAGCATCTAAATGATAGGCAAAATTAATGTCTGATGTGGGCGATGTTGCAAATTTATTCGCTTTGGCAGCTTGTAGTTCATAACAATAACTGCCGAATTCGTCTGCAATCCCAAGCTCTTTGGCGCGCAACCAAAAATGGTGAAAATCTGCAAGCCAAGTTTCTTTGCCGGTTTTTCCGAAGGAGTGAATATAACTATCACCGCGCTGCCCCCAATTTTCAAACAGGATACCCAGTTTAAAGGTGGCTTCAGTGGCGCGCATAAATTCTTGTTCGTCTATACCCAATAATTTATGAAACGTGCGCATGGGTGGAATAGTGGCTTCGCCTACACCTATGGTGCCAATTTCATCGGACTCGATAAGTGTAATATCCAGTAGCTCACCTAATTTTTTAGAAAGCGCTATAGCGGCCATCCAGCCTGCAGTGCCGCCGCCGGCGATAACAATTTTTTTTACTTCTTTTTGTGTTATGGAGCTATTCATAGTGTCACTGCCGTTGTCATTATCGATTAAGACTATTTATTAAAAATGCGCGTATTTGTCGTGCTTGTAACTCATCCATTGGCCCCAATAAACCGCGCGCGGCTTCGGGTAAGTGTTCGCCAGCAAAATCAGCATCGCCAAAAATGTAGTAATTAAACACTGCCTGCCATGCACGCTTTTCATGTTCTGGGCGATCGCGCATACTCATGAGTGCGTACTTGAGTATGTTCATAGGGGTGCCCATATATCCCGGTGAAAGACGCCACCAATAATTAATTAAAATATTAAAAGTGTTAATCGCTTCAACGTGGTGCCACCACATGCTGGGAATAAAAATCGCGTCACCCGGTTCCAATTCTGCTACTTGACCTGCGGCAATAGCATCACGGAAACGCGGATATTTTTCAAAATCGGGGTTGGCAAAATCTACCATACTAATAGCTTGCCCGCCTGGTGTTGGATCAAGCGGGCCGGGATACAAATTTGCAATTTGCTCCGGCGGAAAAACGGTAAAGCGGCGTTTGCCCGCAACGCAGCAAGCGATGTTATAAGGTGCATCGTAGTGGCAGCTGGCAATGGTGTGATTGCCAACCCAAATGCTTTCGAGCAAGCTGCCTTTTTCTAAATTTAATAATTCAAAGTAGTTATCGAGGTTATTGGTTTTACGCAACTGCGGTAAATAACCTTCTAACGATGTTGATCCAATATAAAACGAAGAGGGTCTTGGATTAGAACGTTCGGCAAGAATTTGATTAAGTACTTCATCGAGTTTAACTTGACGTTTTTCAAAATTAAGTTGAGTAGTATCCTGATTATAGCCAAAGCGTCCATTGATTTCAGGTGCGGCTATAGATGCACCCACAGGTCGGCCGTTATAAAAAGAGTTTAAATAGGCTACGGCATCTTCATCAGATGTTTGTGCAACCTTGATTAGCTCCCAATGACTAAGTATATTTTTTAACACTACCGGTTCGTTTAAAGGAGCAACTTTCGTGAAAAAAAATTCGGGCGTACATTCATTCAGCACGTTAATGTTGTTTGTTACGATTTCCATGGCTAGGTAAACTCACTGCTATTATTGTTTTGCCATTTCTGAGTATTAAGAATAACGAGTTATTTTTTGCTGTTCTTAATATCAATCAATTTTTGCATATTCCCTAGCGATGCCACTACTGAAAAAGCAGCCGCTAAAAAGCCGGAGCTGTTCAATTGCAATAGTTCGTCGCCCGTTAAATTGGCAAGCTTGTCGCGGTTGATCGTGTGGTTGCCATTCAACCGATGCTTTTCACCATTATTGAGTTCAATTTCTATGTTCACTGGTTCTATTAAATCTAACTCGATGAACGCTTGAAACATACGCTCACTGATCGCCATGCCATCGTAAATGTCTTTTAATGAGCGAGTGATATTGTCTAGAAAAGCGGTGTTACCACCGAATTCAAGAAATATAGGGGTCCCTTCGGTTGTGCTAATTTTGGGGCTTTCCATATCAACATGGATAACCGGCTCTTTGCTACCGGGATTATTGGGGTCTTGTTGGAAGCCAATAAGAAAAGGTCCGCGAGCAATAACAGCAGGAATAAAATTGGCATCCCATGTGCCATCAGATTTTAAAAACAAATTTTCATTTTGGCTAATGCCAAACAATACAACCGATTGGTATTTTGCTGTATCTGGATTAATTTGAAAAAAAATGGGGTACTCTTTTTGTACGTCGGCAAATTCAGTAGGGAAGGTGAGTGTGCTGGTAATGTTGTCGCCATAGGTTGCAGAGAATTGAGTAATTACCCGTAAATCTTTATGCTGGATATTGTTGAGTAAAGCATATTTGGCCATAGTTGTTCTCGCTTTCTATTTTTATGAGTATTAATTGCTAGCTGTTATAAAAAAGTATGATAAAAAGATTTAAAGAAAAAGCCGTTTAGAAGTGATGATTTTATTGCATTATACTTTGCGTACTTTTACTTTAGTAGCATTCTTAATTGCTGGTCTTAGATATGCAAACCTTGAGCTGAATTGGTTGAAGGATTCTAAGTGGGATTATTCCATGATTTAGGTCTGGTATTACGGAATCAGTGTAAAGATGTTATAGCACCACTTATATTCATATTGAATATTATGCTTTGGGCTGGTTAAGTGGATATTCAAGTCAGATTTATCGTTCTTAAGGTGTGCGCTTACTAAAAATAAATGAGTTGAGAGTTAGTCTTCCTTTGGCAGGGTTGGGGTCAAAC